>NZ_JBQHWS010000067.1:0-19515 GCF_052063845.1 Blautia sp. HCP3S3_D9 | reverse complement strand
AATCCCGAGACATACAAGCCAAAATTCCATTGCCGCAGGCAATCTGGAATGAATTTTGGCTACGTTACTGTGAACGGAGTGAACAGTAACGATTACTTTTTATTTTTCCACTTCATACATATGCAGTTCATGAAGGGCTCTTGTTGCAGCGATATATCTCGCCTGACGCACAAGCGGTGTCTGGTCTTTCTGCGGAAATACTGCAAATACCTGATCAAATTCCAGACCTTTTGCCAGATAGAATGTCGTAACTGTAAGACCTTTCTTAAAGCTTGTGCTGTTTCTGTCCAGATAAGACAGACGTTCTTTTATATCAAATCCTTTTTCTCCCAGAATTTCCTTCAGGAGAAGCCACATATATTCTGCTTCTTTCTCTGTACGCAGGACAACCGCTGCTGTTTCATATTCTTCTTCATCGAGTTTCAGGGTTTCTACAATCTCTTCCGCAACATGGCTCATATCTGCAAATATTTTCTCCTCCACCGGAGCACCATGACGTTCGAAGAGTTCCATATCTTCAATACCCGCAAGCTGATTTGCATAAGACGCAATCTCTATGGTGTTACGGTAACTCTTATTCATAATGATCTTGTGGATATCCCTCCCGAAAATCTTCGGCAAAAATTTCAGTACATCCTGCTGTTTATCATCCATAGTCTGAGCCCTGTCACCCAGGATGGTCATGCGGCAGGAGAAAATTCTCTGGAGAATTTCATACTGAAGCCTTGAGTAATCCTGCATCTCATCTACCACCAGATGCTTGATATTGCTTCTTCCCTGCTGGCTCTGCAAACGATATTTCAGGTAAAGGACAGGATAAACATCCTCATATTTCAACTTTCTTTTCTCATAAGAAACACGCGGAAGTCCTTTGTATCCGTTCTCTTTCAGGAACTGACTATAGATCATATAAAGATCTCTGGTCACATACAGCTTCATGAATTTCTCACGGATCAGGTCTTTCTCATCATCTGCCAGATCACGGTCTCGCAAAGTCTCCACTTCATCGATAAAGTAATCTGCCACTGCTTCCATTCTGGAAAGGAGTGGAAAATCCTGGAATTTGAAATAAAACAGTTCAATGATCTCAGACTCCGTCTTCACAAATCCATTGTATTCCACATCCCTGAAATTCATCAGCCGGTCTTCCAGTTCCACCAGATAACGTTCCATAAGATTTATAAATTCCATGGACTGCTTTTCCCCTGACAGAGAAGTTTTCTGCGGAAAACGGATTCTGCGTTCAATCTCATCATAGCGGTCTTCGCAGTCAGAAACCGTATCCCGAAGCTGCTTATAAGCAAAAAGATCAAAGCTCATTTCCTTAATATTCTCTTCTCCCAGTTCAGGAAGGATATGAGAAATATAGTCGGAAAACACTCCATTTGGCGATAGGATCAGAATATTGGAAGACTTCAGGTTCTGTCTGTCATGGTAGAGAAGATAGGCGATCCTGTGAAGTGCAACGGAAGTTTTCCCGCTTCCTGCCGCACCCTGGATCACCATGATTTTATCTTTGGTATTTCGGATGATGGCATTCTGCTCTTTCTGAATGGTACGGATAATGTTCTTAAGCTGTACCTCACCGTTACTTCCCAACTCTGCTTTCAGGATCTCATCATCGATCTTCACATCACTCTCAAATTCGTAGATCATTTTTCCGTTACGGATCTTATACTGCCATTTGGAAGCAACCTCACCATGAATCTCGCCCATGGGAGCCTCATAAGAAGCCGGTCCTTTGTCATAGTCATAAAACAGACCGCTCACCGGAGCACGCCAGTCATATACTAATGGAATATGCCCTGCTTTCTCTGCGAAATTTCCAATTCCAATATAAAAGATCTCCGGTTCGTCCTCTCCTTCGTAAATGAAATCAACTCTTCCGAAGAATGGAGAATCTGCCATTCTTCGAAATCTCTGCTTCAGGATCAGCTGCTCTTCATTTGCTGAAATCTGGCGGAACAATGCCTGCTGATTATCATAATTCTCATAACCATACTGGTCCATCTCTGTATAATTTTCCCAGTAATACTCATGCATTCCCTCAATCTCTTTCTGGCCTTCCACCAGAGAAAGGCTGATTTCTGTGATACGTTCTTTTAATTTTTCCAGCACATAGCCCAGATATTCTCTGCCGTTTTTCTTATCTGTCATATTGTTGATATCCTCTGATATTTGCAACTGTTCAGCAATTTCACAGTTACAATACTCCTTATTATTGTTATCATTTTCTCTTATTATTATGATGATAAAATATATCAATTTCCGTAGATTGGTTTTTAATTATAACATATTACCCTCTTACAGAAAAGACAAAAATCCGGCAAAAATCCCTCAGCCGGTATCTGTGTGATCCTATATCTTCCTGGCGGAGAAAATATCTGCATTAGCCTGGAGCCGGATATATTCTCTTTCACAAATACCCCTGAGGGATTGTAACTTTATATTTTAGGCAGTTGCCTTATTCTCAAACTGGCTGTTATACAGGTCTGCATAGAAGCCTTTCTTAGCCAGAAGCTCTTCATGATTACCCTGCTCGATAATGTCACCGTCTTTCATAACCAGGATCAGGTCTGCATCCTTGATGGTAGAAAGTCTGTGTGCGATCACAAAGCTGGTTCTGCCCTTCATCAGATTGTCCATGGCTTTCTGGATACGCACTTCGGTTCTGGTATCTACAGATGAGGTTGCCTCATCCAGGATCAGGATCTTATTATTGGCAAGGATTGCCCTGGCAATAGTGAGAAGCTGTTTCTGTCCCTGAGAAATATTGCTGGTTTCTTCATCCAGAACCATGTCATAGCCGCCCGGCTGCTGCATGATAAAGTTGTGCACATGAGCTGCCTTTGCTGCTGCGACCACCTCTTCATCTGTAGCATCCAGACGTCCGTAACGGATATTTTCCATAATGGTTCCTGAGAACAGCCAGGTATCCTGGAGCACCATTCCAAACATCTCTCTCAGACTGCTTCTGTTAAAGTCTTTGATGTCGTAACCGTCTACCTTAATACTTCCGCCATTGAGATCATAGAATCTCATAAGCAGTTTCACCATAGTTGTCTTTCCTGCACCTGTGGGACCTACAATGGCAATCTTCTGGCCATCCTTCACATCTGCTGAGAAGTCATTGATAATGATCTTATCCGGATTGTAACCGAATTTTACATGTTCAAACTGTACATCTCCTGTAAGTGTATTAACATCTACAGGGTTCTTCTCATTCTGACTCTCTTCCGGCTCCTCCAGGAATTCAAATACTCGTTCGGAAGCTGCAGCAGAGGACTGTAACAGGTTGGTGACCTGTGCGATCTGCTGGATTGGCTGTGTAAAGTTACGGATGTACTGGAAGAAGGACTGGATATCACCGACTTCAATACTTTTTTTGATTACAAACACGCCGCCTAAGAGAGCTACCATTACATATCCAAGGTTACCTACAAACTGCATGATGGGCATCATCATTCCTGAGAAGAACTGAGATTTCCATGCAGATTCATAAAGCTTCTGATTGTCTTTTTCAAATTCTTCTACTACATCATTCTCTTTGTTAAAAACCCGGACTACATTATGACCGCCGAAGTTCTCTTCGATCTGACCGTTTACTTTACCCAGATAGCTCTGCTGATCCTGGAAGTATTTCTGGGAATGCTTCATGACAGTCTGGATGATGAACATGGAAACCGGCAGGATCAGAAGTGCTGCCAAAGTCATCCACACGTTAATGGAAAGCATCATAATAAATACACCGATCAGAGTTGTCACTGATGTGATCAGCTGCGTCAGACTCTGGTTCAGACTCATCTGCAGAGTGTCCACATCATTGGTGATACGGGAGAGGATCTCTCCGTTTGTTCTGCTCTCATAATAATTCAGAGGCAGTCTGTTGATTTTCTTTGAAATATCTTTTCTCAGATTATAGGTAACATCATTGGAGATCCCGGACATTACAAATCCCTGTACAAAGGAAAAGCATGCACTTAACACATATAATCCAAGTGTCCATAACAGGATCATCCCGATCTTTCCGAAGTCAATTTCACCGGTTCCGTTTACCTTGGCAACCAGGCCGTTAAACAGCTCTGTGGTCGCCTTACCTAAAATCTTAGGCCCTACAATACTAAACACAGTTCCCGCTACTGCAAAAATAAACATCAGTATAAAGCGGAATTTATATCGTCCCATATAACGGAAAAGCTTATCCATGGAGCCCTTGAAGTCTTTCGCCTTTTCGCCGGACATCATACGTCCATGTCCTCCCATAGGACCTCTTCTTCTCTGTTCGCTCATGCCAGTTCCTCCTCTGATAACTGAGATCTTGCAATCTGCTGATATACCTCACAATTTGCCATCAGTTCCTTATGAGTTCCAATACCTGCCATATGTCCGTCGTCCAGTACAATGATCTGATCTGCACCAAGGATGGTACTGATCCTCTGGGCAACGATTACGGTAGTTGCGTCCTTGGTGTACTCCTTCAATGCCTTTCTTAACTGACTGTCAGTCTTAAAGTCAAGGGCAGAGAAGCTGTCATCAAAGATAAAGATTTCCGGATCCTTTGCAATGGCTCTGGCAATGGACAGACGCTGTTTCTGTCCGCCCGAAACATTGGTACCTCCCTGTGATACAGGGGATTCATATTTCTCCGGTTTGGTATCAATAAATTCTGTAGCCTGTGCAACCTCTGCTGCTTCCTTTACCTGTGCATCAGTGATCTCCGGCTTACCATAGCGGATATTGGAATCAATAGTACCCGAGAAAAGTACACCCTTCTGAGGCACATATCCCAGTTTGTCACGAAGTTCTTTCTGAGTCATATCGCGGACATCCACACCATCTACTTTAACAGAACCCTTTGTCACATCATAGTATCTGGGAATCAGATTGATCAGGGTACTCTTACCACTTCCAGTACTTCCGATCACTGCGATTGTCTGACCTTTCTTTGCCTTAAAGGAAATGTCTGTCAGTACATTCTCACCTGCTTCCGGGTAAGCGAAGGATACATGGTCAAATTCAATCTCACCTTTCACATTTTCTGACGGATGTACCGGAGTTTCCGGATCCTGAATAGAAACCTCTGTTTTCAGAACCTCATCAATACGAAGTGCTGCAACATTTGCTCTCGGGAGCATAATGGACATTGCAGTGATCATCAGGAAGGACATAATGATCTGCATTGCATACTGGATAAATGCCATAACATTACCAACCTGCATGGTTCCGTTGTCTACTGCATGGGCACCACTGTAAATAATAAGTACAGATACACCATTCATGATCAGCATCATAATGGGCATCATAAAAGTCATACATCTGTTGACAAACAGGTTTGTTTTTGTCAGATCCAGATTTGCTTTCTCAAAACGATCTTCCTCATGCTTCTCACGGCTGAATGCACGGATAACAGGAATACCTGTCAGGATCTCACGGGATACCAGATTCAGTCTGTCGATCAGAGTCTGTAAGATAGTGAATTTTGGCATTGCCACCTGGAACAGCACAAAGATCACAATCAGGATCAGACCAACTGCCACACCAAGGATCCATGTCATGGAAGAATCTGTGTTTAATACCTTGATCACTCCACCAATACCAAGGATCGGCGCGTACAGAACAATACGGAACATCATTGCCATAACCTGCTGTACCTGCTGCACATCATTGGTGCTTCGTGTGATCAGGGATGCTGTGGAGAATTTGTGATATTCTCTGCTGGAGAAGCTCATAACCTTGCGGTAAATGCTGTTTCTCAGGTCATGACCAAGTCTGCCTGCCACTCTGGCCGAAATAAATGTGACGCTGATTGCTGCCAGCATGATCACCAGTGCCATGGCAAGCATTCTGATACCTGACATCAGGATGTAATGCATCTGAATGGCATCCACATCTTTCCCCAATGCTTCATATTCTGAAGCAACAAAGGAAACACCAGCCTGTGTCACAATAGACTCCGGCATATCTTTCAGCTTCTCATCCATCTGACTCATAATCTGCTGTACTGCTTCTTCCGGCATCTGTGCCAGTGCTGTCAACGGGTCTGTTCCCTCCGGAAGGCCCATCTGTGCAACCATTGCCTGCCCCTGCTCACTGTCTTCGGAAAAGGCAGCTACCATCATCATTGCCTTTGAGAAATCCTCATTTAAATTCTCTCTGGTTTCTTTGGAAATATCATCGTTTAATACCCAGGTATCATCTTCCTGTGTATAATTCTGTGAAACTTCCTTTTTCTGATCCTCATCCATAAAAATCTGAAGATTCTGCAAGGTTGAATCCCGAAGCTTATCCGGCACACTGTCTTCAATACCTTTCTGCTGGATACCTACATTAATGATCTTGGAGGTATAATCCGGCAGGGAAAGATCACAGTACGCCTGCAGAAACAGAAGTGCTATGATCAGGACAATGTATCCCGCTGATTTCTTCAGATATTTCATCAGTTTAATCATTGCTTGATTCCCTCTTTTCCTATTTTTAATATTTTTCTCAATCTGTTCCACCATGTATTTTTCAGTTTCTACCTGTTGACAGGTATCTCCGAAATATTATCCAGAATCTGCCCAAAAAACCTTCGTAAAAGACATAGCTCCGCTTCGCTGAAATTGCTGAACATCACTTTCTCCACAGCTTTGCTTTCCTGCAGGAGCTCCTCCACGATTTTTTTTCCGTTTTCTGTCAGATATACACGCATAATGCGTTGGTCTTTATCATCACGTCTCCTGCAGACAATGTCTGCTTTCTCCAGACGCTGGATACTTACATTTACAGTGGGCGGTGTTACACCCATCCACTCTGCGATCTCCTTCTGGCTGCAGCCGTTATTTCTGTATACGATCATAATAATCGGCATCTGTCCTTGCTGGATACCGATTTCCCGTATACGCTGCATACATCTCATACCATATTGGCGGTTGATCTCCATAAAAAGCGCAGGCATGCTTTTCTCTTCTCGTTTCTCTTTCTCATTCTTCTCCTCTTCCGGGCACCACATAGCTTCACTCCTTTCCGGCCTCTGTCCTCTTTCAGGTCTGATATTGTTCTTTAATTAGCCTGACTAATCATATATAATATACTTTTAGACAAAAAATGCAAGTATTTTTTGTGCAGTTTATAATTATTTTAGATTTATCTTTGATATTTCCAATTTGTAAATATTCAATTTTATTTTGCCCGGCTAATATTTTTCATCTCAGGTCGAATAAAATTTCCAGTATTCTTCAAGCTCTATCTCTGCATGACTTCTTTATAAAATTCTATAAACACATTAATTGCCGGAGACCGCCATTTATTTTTGTGGAGCAGCAACTGTGTCCATGCAGTTACCGGGTAGCCGGCAACATCCAGTCTTTTAATCTGTCCGTCTTTCACATATTTCTCCGAAATAAAATCCGGAAGAAAGGAAAGCAGGCTGCTGTTTTTTACCAGTTCACATATCTGGAGCGGATTTCCGATTTCAAGAACCGGACGGATTTCCAGTGATTGGGACGCAAGGGTTTCATTCAGTATTTTTCTGTAGCTCATGGCTTGTTCTGTTAACACAAACTCATTCTGAGAAATTTCACTTAATTTCCATGAACAGCCTGCAACAGGATTATCAGCCGCTGCAATAAAATGTACCTGTTCTTCCTGTTCCGCACAAATAATAAAATCCGAATCATAAATATGCCTGTCCAGAGTAAAAACCAGATCTGTTTCGTTCTTCCGCAATTTATCAAACATCTGCTCTGTACCGTTTTCTGTTATCTCCACTTTTATTTCCGGATACTGATGATGAAAACGCAGAAAATCATTTTTAAAATATCTGCTGCAGACAGAACTGGACATAGACAACCGAATCTCACCTTCAATGCTTTCAGCTGAATTCAGCGAATCAAGCATTTTCGCCTGTGCCTTCAGAATATTTCGAGCCTGCTGCAAAACTAAAACTCCCTTTTCCGTAAGATTGATTTTATGATAATAACGGTCAAACAGCCTGACATCAAGTTCCTTTTCCAGTTGTTTAATCTGTGAAGAAACTGTAGACTGCGTATATCCCAGTTCTTTTGCAGCAGCCGAAAATCCGGAATATTCACATACTGCAATAAAAGTTTTTAACACATTTGTATCCATAGTTCATTCCTTCCCATAACTTTCCAGTATTTTTCCATTGAAACATTGAATCGTTATTTTTTATAAACGATATTTTCAATAAAATACAACAAAACAATCAATTTTACAAATATTGTTTTTTATCTTATAATATCCCTTATATGAACTTCTGAAGGGAGCGTTATCTTATGAAACGTGAACAGCTTGGAAGCCGGCTTGGCTTCATTATGCTTTCCGCCGGCTGCGCCATTGGCTGCGGAAATGTATGGAAATTCCCGTGGATGTGCGGGCAAAATGGCGGCGGCAGCTTTATGCTGATCTATCTTCTGTGTCTGGTCATCCTGGGAATCCCGGCTCTTGTGTTGGAATTTTCCATCGGAAGAGCGGCTCAGACAAGTCCCCTTTTCATGTACCGTAAGCTGGAAAAACCCGGACAGAAATGGGGGATTTTCGGCTGGTTCTGTCTGCTCGGCAACATTGCCCTGATGGCATTTTACACTGTTGTCTGCGGCTGGATCATTTATTATTTTGTACAGTTTCTCAGAGGTAAAAATGGTTCGCTGGGATTTTCATCCATGATTTCCTCTCCCTCTGTGAATGTATTCTTCTTACTGGTCACTGTGGTCATTGCATTTTTCATCCTTTCTTTCAATCTTCAGGGAGGATTGGAACGTGTGACAAAATATATGATGTCCGCACTGCTGGTACTGATGCTTGCTCTCGCTGTGCACAGTCTTTTTCTGAAAGGCGCTGGTGAGGGAATGACCTTTTATCTGAAACCGGATTTCTCAAAGATTGATGGTTCGGTGATCGTAGGGGCAATGAACCAGGCATTCTTTACTTTGTCTACAGGTATGGGTGGTATGGCTATCTTTGGCAGCTATATTGGTAAAGAACATTCCCTGATGGGGGAAGCCATTCATGTGATCACACTGGACACACAGGTTGCATTTCTGGCAGGAGTTATTATTTTCCCCGCGTGCTTTACCTTTGATCTGGAAGTAAATGCAGGTCCGAGCCTTCTGTTTGATACAATGGCAGCAGTTTTTAACAACATGTCCGGAGGTCGCATCTGGGGTTCCTTATTCTTCCTGTTCATGGTATTCGCAGCCATGTCAACCGTCCTGGGTGTGTGCGAGAATATCCTGGCAATGATCCGTGAGCTTACCGGCTGGTCCCGTCCAAAAGGCAGCGTGGTCTGCGGCACAGGTGTCTTTCTTCTGGCACTTACCACAGCTCTTGGTTTCAGCGTTTTCCACTTCCAGCCATTTGCCGAAGGAACTACCTGGCTTGATTTCTGGGATTTCATTGTTTCCAACAATATTTTACCCCTTGGCTCTCTCGTCCTTGCGCTTTTCTGTTGTAATAAGTTCGGCTGGGGATGGAATAACTTTATCAAAGAGAGCAATACCGGTAAGGGCTTAAAGGTACAAAGCTGGATGAAACCGCTCTTCCGGTTTGTACTTCCGATTATAATTGCCTTTATCTATATTTATGGAATGTTCACATTCAACTGGAAATAAAAAAAATAAGCTCTGTGGATTTTTCTTTTATCCACAGAGCTTATTTTGTCAAGCGGATATTTGCAATCCGCTTCGCTACTTACTTGACTCGATTAAATCAGACAGATAAATCTCCTTCTGATCAGTGAACCTTCTGCTCCAGCATTCTTCGGATCAGCTCGATCGTATCCTTCAGTCCATAGTTGGCGCTGTTAATACACAAATCATAATTCTCCGGTTTTCCCCATTTCTCACCGGTATAAAATTCATAATATTTCTTATGCTGCTTATCCATCTGTTTCAGGAAACGTACTGCCTGCTTCAGATTCATATTACGGATATCCATAACGTGCTGCACACGAACCTGGAAGGGAGCACTGATAAACAGGCTGATATGCGGAATGTGATTATTCTTCAGAATCATATCTGCACAGCGTCCCATAATCACGCAGTCTTCACTTTTTGCCAGTTCACAGATCAGATCACTCATATTGAAGAAAACCGCATCCTGCTTCGGAAGTCCGTGATAACGGTTGAATTCCCTGAACCAGGTTTTCAGATCTGTATGTTTTTTCTTTCTGTATTTATCAAATCCTTCAAAACTGCCGGCATCGCCTACTGCATTTTTATCTGCCTGCAGACGCTTCATAACCTGATCAAAGATCTCTGCATCATAATAGTTGATCTGAAGCTGATCTGCCAGTTCAAATCCGATATCATTACCGCCACTTCCCTGTGTACGGCTGATACAGATGATCAGATGATCATTCTCTGAAATCTCGTTCTGGCGTCTTGCGATCAGATTATTCAGACTGATACGCTCCTTATCTACAATATCTGTCCGTCCAAATGTATCCGGAAGATTTTCGATCTCTTTCAGAATACTGTCATACTCTATCATAAGACGTCTTCTCTCGCTCTTATCCCTGATAGTACGGGCCATGTTACTGATCAACGCCAGTTCACTTCTGAGCAGATGTCCGTCCGGCTTGGTATACATCAGTGCTGCCAGATGACGGATGGTTGTTTCTTTCTGTCCTGTAAATGTACGTCCCAGAGAGGAACCCACACATTTATAAACTTCTTCATCCAGGTTATAAATGCGTATTGCAAGTTCTTTGCATTTTTCCTGATTGTCCTGCATAATGATCCTCCCTCCTTATAAAAAGAATACAAACATATCAATAATAAACACCGGAACCAGAAAGGCAATAGACCAGAGCATATATCCGAAGAATGACGGCATCTTCACACCATTCTCATCAGAGATTGCCTTTACCATGAAGTTAGGGGCATTTCCGATATAAGTGTTGGCACCCATAAATACCGCACCACAGGAAATGGCAGACAGAATCTTGGTGGGTACAGTTCCCAGTGTAGTTGTGATTCCATTGGTAAATGCCAGTGTTCCTGCTGTTGTGAGGAATACCAGATAAGTCGGTGTATTATCCAGGAAACTGGAAAGCACACCTGTTGCCCAGAACATCTCTGCCGGTTCAGTAACTCCCAGATTTGGTCCTACTGCTTTCAGAAGCATCAGTGCAGGCTGCATGGTGATAAAAATACCGATGAATAAAACTGCAACCTCCTGGATCGCACCCCATGTAAAATGGTTTCTGATACGGATCTGCTTATCTGTTGTCTTAAAGGAAAGGAAGGCAGCAAGCAGAATGATCACGATTTCAATCAGTGCCGGGAATATCAGGGTTACTTCTCCAAAGAGATGAATACCTCTTACATTGCCTGCAGCATCCTGGAATGCGGACATTCCCGGAAGTACACCGCTTAAGATTACCGCGCCAACGATCATCACAAGGAAAATGATATTGTGCAGTCCATCCAGACGGAACTGAGTACCCGGTTTACGGATATCCGGTTTACGTCCATTTGCAATATCTCTTCTGTAAGAACGTTTATCAATCTGATAAAACACAAACAGAAGAATGACCATATTAAAGATCAGTACAGGGAACAGATGCAGACTCCAGAAGAAAGGAACACCTCGCATAAATCCCATTAACAGTGGCGGATCTCCAATTGGTGTAAGACATCCACCCATATTGGAAACCATGAAGATAAAGAAAATCATAATATGTCCTTTTCTCTTTCTCCATGAATTCATTTTAATTACCGGACGTACCATCAGCATACTGGCACCGGTGGTACCGATACAGCTTGCCAGAAGAGTTCCCAGCGCAAGCAGACCCACATTAACACGGGGGGAACCTGCGAAATCACCCTCCATGGTAATATTACCTGATACGCAGAACAGGCCGAATAACAGAATGATGAATGTAAGATAATCATTCACAATACAGTCCAGAACTGTCTCTGCAGTCTTTCCGGCTCCATAAACGAAAGCAAATGGAACGACCATCAGAATGATCCATAAGGCAACAACCAGTGGCTGATGAGACTCCCACCACTCCGCTTTTACCAGAGGCATCACTGCAATACATAACAAAAGCCCTGCAAAGGGAATGCAAAGCCATACAGGTACTGTAGATGGTGCTTTACTGCCTTCTGCCGCAAGTACACTCAACGGACAAGCCAGAAGAACTGCCAAAAAAGCACCCAGTACGGTCACCAACTTTTTCAAAACTGCCACCTCCATATTGTATTTTCGTACAGCGCGATTATCATTCAGGAGATTTTTTTCATATACGTGTTTCTTCCTATTTAATATGCGCTTGTTTTTTTACAGATGCAATTATAACATACAGCATCCAAAAATCAATTGTATGGATAATGAATATTTATGCTTTATTTTGTACTTTTTTAGATATTTTTCACATATTTTATACTTTCTTTTGTTTTATTCTTAACGATTTAATCTTTTTTGCTAATACTTTTTGGTCTTATCTTATATATTTTTGCAAATTGTACTGATTTCAAAACACACTTGTCTTTCCGGTGCTTACAGAAGGTACTTGATTTTATACAGAAAAATGCTCCCCAACAGCAATTCCCGCTGTCAGAGAGCATTTCGCATATTTCCTATATGAACTGATTGGTTGCCTCATCATACTCATAGTCAATGGAATGCATCTTCGCCACCAGTTCGTCTTTCTTCAATCCTCTGCATGTGCAGAGTGCTTCCAGGGAATCATAATAATCCCTGAGCTGAGTATTCACATAACTCAGCAGAATCATTGGATCTTTGGGTATCATTTAGTTTCCGTCCTTTACCGTAACAATGAATTCCCCATTCTGAACATCCAGTACCAGAGTATCACCTGCGTGAACATCTCCGGACAAAATCTTTCTCGCCGCAAGAGTCTCTACATATTTCTGCAGATAACGTTTCAGCGGACGTGCACCGTATACCGGGTCATAGCCATTCTCTATAACCTGATCCTTGGCTGCATCTGTCAGTTCCAGGGAAAGCTCCTGGTCTGCAAGACGTTTGTCAAGCTCGCCGACCATCAAGTCTACTATCTTACCAATATTGGATTTTGTCAAGGGCTTAAACATAATTATTTCATCCAGACGGTTCAGGAATTCCGGACGGAAATGGCCTCTCAGATCATCCATAACCTGGCTTTGAGCCTCAGGTTTGATCTCCCCATTCTCATCAATACCATCCAGCAGATACGGAGAACCGATGTTGGAAGTCATGATAAGAATTGTATTCTTAAAGTCAACTGTACGTCCCTGAGAATCTGTGATACGACCATCATCCAGTACCTGCAACAGTACGTTAAACACATCCGGATGTGCTTTCTCAATCTCATCGAAAAGTACGACACTGTATGGTTTACGGCGGACTGCCTCAGTAAGCTGGCCGCCCTCCTCATATCCTACATATCCCGGAGGCGCTCCGATCAGTCTGGATACAGAATACTTCTCCATGTATTCACTCATATCAATTCTGACCATATTCTGTTCATCATCAAACAGATTCTCTGCCAGAGTCTTGGCAAGCTCTGTCTTACCTACACCTGTAGGACCAAGGAACAGGAAGGAACCGATTGGTTTGGTCGGATCCTTGATACCGGCTTTGGAACGAAGAATTGCATCTGTAACCCTCTTCACACCTTCATCCTGGCCTACAACTCTCTTGTGGAGCTGATCTTCCAGAGTAAGGAGTTTCGCTCTCTCGCCTTCTGTCAGTCTTGTCACAGGAATACCGGTCCATCTGGAAATGATCCTTGCGATCTCATCATCAGTAACTGCCTCATGTACCAGACTTCTGTCACTTTCCTTCACACTCTTCTCTTCGATTTCCAGCTGCTGCTGTAATTTCGGAAGCTCACCGTACTGTAACTGTGCAGCCTTCTCCAGATCATAGTTCTGTTTTGCTTTCTGGATCTGCTTATTCACATCCTCGATCTGCTCACGAAGCTTCTGCAATTTCTCTACAGAATGCTTCTCATTATCCCACTGTGCTTTCTGTGTATTAAAGGTATCACGAAGCTCTGCCAGCTCTTTCTGAAGTGTTTCCAGACGTTCCTTACTCAGGTTATCTGTCTCTTTCTTCAGTGCAGATTCCTCAATCTCCAGTTGCATGATCTTACGGCGCTGTTCATCCAGCTCTGAAGGCATGGAATCCAGCTCTGTCTTGATCAGGGCACAGGCCTCATCCACCAGGTCAATGGCCTTATCAGGAAGAAAACGGTCTGTGATATATCTGTGGGAAAGTGTAGCTGCTGCAACCAGCGCACTGTCTGTGATCTTAACACCATGGAAGACCTCATATCTCTCCTTCAGACCACGAAGGATGGAAATGGTATCCTCCACTGTGGGCTCATCCACCATAACCGGCTGGAGACGACGTTCCAGAGCTGCATCTTTCTCAATATACTGACGGTACTCATCCAGAGTTGTGGCACCAATACAGTGAAGCTCACCTCTGGCAAGCATAGGCTTCAGCATATTGCTGGCATCCATAGCTCCATCTGTCTTACCTGCACCAACGATCAGATGTAACTCATCAATGAAAAGAATGATGTTTCCTTCACTCTTCTTTACTTCTTCAAGGACTGCTTTCAGACGTTCCTCAAACTCACCTCTGTATTTGGCACCTGCTACCAGAGCGCCCATGTCCAGGGCAAAAATCTTCTTATCCTTCAGACCTTCCGGCACATCCTCTGCCACGATTCGCTGTGCAAGGCCCTCGATTGCTGCAGTCTTACCTACACCAGGCTCACCGATAAGCACCGGATTGTTCTTGGTCTTACGTGAAAGGATTCTGATGATATTACGGATTTCCTCATCACGTCCGATCACAGGATCCAGCTTCTGGTTACGTGCCTTTTCGACTAAATCCTCGCCATATTTATTCAAAGTATCATAAGTAGCTTCCGGATTGTCACTGACTACACGCTGATTGCCTCGTACTGTAGAAAGTGCCTGCAGGAAACGCTCCTTAGTAATGCCAAATTCCTGAAACAGTTTCTTCATGCTTGGACTTGGATATCTCAACAAAGCAAGGAATAAATGCTCTACAGAGACATATTCATCACCCATTGCCTTGGCTTCATCCTCTGCACTGACCAGAGCCTTGTTCAGATACTGTCCGAAACGAAGCTCACCGCCAGATACCTTAACCCTGGCATCCAGTGCCTGATTCAGAGAATTTCTGAAATAATCCTTATCTATCTCCATCTTCTCGATCAGTTTAAGAATCAGGCTGTCTTCCTGTTCCAGCAGAGCATATAAAAGATGCTCCTCTTCAATCTCCTGGTTGCCAAACTGATAAGCAACCTTCTCCAGATCCTGGACAGCCTGTACGGATTTCTGTGTAAATTTACTGATATTCATAGGCTAACCCTCCTCTTATATGAGAAATATCTCTCCCGAAGGAGAAATATGTTGTTTTCTTTGTTCTGCATGTAATATAACACACGTTGTTAGCACTGTCAAGAGGTGAGTGCTAATTATTTTGTGAAGAATTTGTGACCGCTACGAGCCATGCAAAATGGTGAAAATAAATGCCCTGCAAGTTTACTTGCAAGAGCGTCTATTTTTTCTATTTTATAAGAATGTCATTAATGATTAACCCAGGTAATAGTAAAATATCACAAAAATCGAATACAAATTTTGTAATGGGTTATGCGATTAACCTTTGTAAATTCCACATTTATAATGTAGCATATAATCATAATATCGCAGAAGAAGGAATGGAAATGACACAGAACAGAATTAGAATCGTAGATGTTGCAGATGCGTTAGGTCTTAGTACTGCTACTATCTCAAATGTGATTCACGGCAAAACAGAAAAAATTTCAGATGAGACGGTAAAACGCGTCCAGCAGGAACTTGAAAGGTCGGGATATATCCCGAATATGGCTGGTATTTTGCTTGCGAGAAATAATTCAAGAATCATCGGAGTGGTGGTGAATGACCATGAAAAGTATGAGGGCCGGGTTTTAGAAGATGGATTTGTGATGTCATCGCTGAATGCTCTTTCCCATGAGGTTAATGAAAAAGGTTATTTTCTGATGATAAAAACGACATCTGATATCAGAGAGATTCCGGTATTTGCATCCATGTGGAATATGGATGGACTGATTCTGATTGGATTTTGTGAAGCTGATTATGAAAGCCTCAGAAATCAGATGAGGATTTCGTTTGTAGTGTATGATGGCTATTTTGAAAAATGCTCAAAGGTAGTAAATCTGGTCATCGATCATTATGACGGTGGCTATCAGGCCGGGAAATATTTAAAAGAACTTGGACATAAAAAAGCATTATGCATAGCAGATAATTTCATCTGCATGGATAAAGAACGCATCGAAGGGTTTCGCAAAGCCTTTGAACCAGGAGAAACCTATAGATGGGAGATACCAAAAACAGAAAAGGAAAGAATGTGCTTTTATGAGGATAAATATATCCAGCTGTTAAAAAATAATGTTACCGCTGTTTTTGCAGTGTCCGATTTTTATGCACTTGAATTTATGAGGTTTTTACAAGGAAAGAACATTCGGATTCCAGAGGATATCCAGATCATCGGCTTTGATGATAACATGGCAAGCAGGGAAAGCAATCCTTCCCTCACAACGATTCATCAGGAAGCAAACTTAAGGGCGAAAGCGGCAATTGAATGTCTGGAGGCAATGCGCGATGGAGCAGAATATAAGACAGAAATCGTGTTACCGGTTGATTTAGTAAAAAGGGAAAGTACGAGGAAATTATAATGTCAAAGTTTATGAAATCGTTGTGTAAAATAGCAATTCCTGTCACATTGCAAAGTATGCTGCAGGCATCATTTTCAATTGTTGACCAGATCATGATTGGACAGTTAGGGGAGACAAATATATCGGCAGTTGGATTATGCGGTAATTTTTCACTGATTTTTTCAGTGGTGATTGGTGCGGTAAGCACGGTTGCCGGGATATTAATTGCACAGTTTATTGGTGCCCAGGAAACAAAAGAGGCATGGTGTAGTTTTGATGTGAGCCTCATCTGCGGAATTATGATATCAGCATTGTTCCTGCTTGCAGCAGGAGTTTTTCCATCGCAGATTCTTGGATTATATACGAAGGATATGAGTATTATAAATACTGGTGCGGTTTATTTTAGAATTATAGCGTTTTCTTATATTCCAATGGCTGTCAGCAATATTTTATCCTCATGGCTGCGCTGTAAGGAGTATGCAACGATACCATTTCTGGCAAGTTTTGGAGCAGTTATTGTAAACACAGGACTGAACTATCTGCTGATATTTGGAAAACTTGGATTTTCATGTATGGGAATAAAGGGTGCTGCCATTGCCACACTTATTTCTCAATTGTTTAACCTGATATTTATTCTTGTCGGATTTGTCTTATGTATCAGAAAAGATGGAGATAAACCGGTATTGTCTCTACATTTTAAAAAAATCACGATCAGGGATTATCTGATAATGATTATGCCGATTCTAATCAGTGAATTTTTATGGAGTCTCGGGCAAAATGTGGAGTCTGCTGTTTATGGACATCTTGGCACATCAAGCCTTGCAGCCTATACACTTACCGGTCCGATACAAGGGCTTATGGTAGGAGCACTTAGTGGATTGTCTGCGGCTGCCGGTGTGATAGTCGGCAAGAGGCTTGGCAGGAAAGAATATGACGAGGCTTACACAGAATCAAAGAAGATTATGTATGCAGGCTTATTTGGTGCGGTAACGGTATCGGCTTTACTCATTCTTTTGGCTGGAGTATATACCGGATTATATCGTGTTGATGACAGTGTAAAAGATCTTGGAAAAACACTGCTTATTGTATTTGCCTTGTACGCTCCGGTCAAGGTGGAAAATATGATACTTGGCGGAGGCATTATAAGAAGTGGCGGTAACACCAAAATCATTATGATCATTGATATTATTGGCACATGGTGTATCGGAATTCCACTGTGTCTGCTTGCAGCATATGTATTCAAGTGGGGAATTGTTGGTGTGTATACATTGCTTACCACGGAGGAATTATTCAGGCTTGCTGTATCGTTTATTGTCTTTAAAAGGCGTAAATGGATAATTAGTTTATGCTGATTTACTTCTTGCCGGGATCCTTTCAATCACTACTGGGGATGCCGAAATGTGGTATTAACCGGCATCCCCTTTAAATCATATCCTTTATTGCTTTGTGTGGAGATTTAACTGATTATCTATATCCCGTCCGACATACGGCTTTCCCCAATTACTCCCATTGTATGGAAAAACAAGATGACTGGATTTGATTTATTTCCTGTTGTTTTAAATACCACACTTCCACCTTCTGTCTATTTTGTATCTTTTATCTATCTACTCTCTTCCTTTCATTCTCATAATATTCGTATCCGCTGATCAAAAACTCAATCATCTTTTTTGTCATCTGAACCAGCATTTCCATTCCTGCCAAGAACACGGTCAAACTCCTCAAGAACCTCTGTCATCAAGCCCTCGTCAATCCGACTTCTACACTCTGCAATCAACACTGCTGGAATTCCATAAAATGCTTCTGCTATACTTCCGGTAATTGCTCCTAATGTGTCAGTATCTCCGCCAAGCGATACCGCATTTCGTATGGCATCCTCAAAATCTCTGGATTCCAAAAAGGCAATAATTGCTTCTGGCACAGTTTTCTGACATGTCTCATCCATATGATACCCCGGCCTGATTATATCTAAACTTCTATCCAGATCATAACGAAATTCTCTTTCAATATACTCTTTAATTTCTTCTTTTGAAGAACCGTTTCTGGCCATGTATATTGCACTGGCTGTTGCTTCCGCACCCTTAATTCCTTCCGGATGATTATGTGTCACATTCGCAGTCGCTCTTGCCACCTCTCTGGTTTTTTCAATGGAATTATAAAGCCATCCTGCTGCTGATACTCTCATGGCTGAACCATTACCATAACTTCCGTATGGCTTAGGATTTCTTTCACTAAGCCAGCACCTGAATCTTCCACCGTAACCAGCATGTGGATACCGTCTTCCCCAATCCTGCATGTTAGCTGCTACCGCCACTTCGATTTCCTTTACTGTAGCTTCCGTTCCAACTTCCAACAATGCTTCTCCTATTGCTATTGTCATAACAGAATCATCTGTAAATCCACAGCCTTTGCTAAACAAATCAAATTCCTTTGTTTTATCTCCTCTGTCAAACTCAAATGGACTTCCTATAATATCTCCCAAAATTGCTCCGTACATATATGCCTCCAATCCCCGAATCACTCCGGTAACTCTCTTTCTTTGTTACAATATGAGTATAATCAGCAAATGTCTTTATATGGTCGCTGTCCCGGCGACAGTTTTAAGAACAAAAACAGACGCCGATACTATAAATACCGACGTAACACATACCAATTAATACTTACTTGTAAACTTTTCATAAAAAAGCACCTCTTTATACACGTGAATTACTCGGTAACTGAGTTACCAGAGCATCTGAATTAAGGCGGGATACCGCCTTTTTTCAGGGTGCATCCATGGCACCACTACTGTTTGCTCTTTAGAGCTATAC
>NZ_JBQHWS010000066.1:0-19834 GCF_052063845.1 Blautia sp. HCP3S3_D9 | reverse complement strand
TGCGTAAATTCCCTGTACGATATTTCCGTGATAGATACCAAATATCAGCCCGGAAATCACTGCTGCCACCGGCATCTTCAGCCAGTCACGCAGACGCAGATAGATTAACCAGCGGAAGATCATTTCCTCCGCCGCAGGTGCAATAATTCCCATCCAGAAAATCATCATAAGAAGTGATTTTCCTTCTGTAATTCTGGTCATGCTTTCCTGGTAGGCACTGCTGTTGATAAATGACTGAAGGATTGCCATCAGGAAATTTCCATACTGTGCAAGTCCGGCTCCTGCCAGAAGCAGAAGAATTATTTCCAGTAAGGAAAGCGGTACTTTTTTCTGTGCCGGGATCAGACCGCCGGCAATTCTTCTGACTTTATCTCTTCGATAAAAATACAATGCCGGGATCATAGCCAGAATTCCTGTTAAGCCGGTAAGAAAAATCGTGTAATTATAATATGTCTCAGCTGAGTTTGCTGCGGTTCTTGCAAATACTGCCAACGCAGTTCCTGCAACGATCTGTGAGATTATAAAGTGGATTCCTACCGGATATCCTGCCCTCCAGATTTTAGAAACAATGTTTTGTTTTCGCAGAGGGCTCAGGCGAAAAAATTTACGATTTCTTCTGCAGAATCTACGATTTTCAGAGGTTCTGCCTGTTTGAGTTCTTCTTCTGTTCCATAGCCGAAAGAAACTGCAATGCATTCCAGACCTGCTTTGCGGGCTCCGTATACGTCGTGTTCTTTGTCACCGACCATAATGACCTGATTTCTGTGATTCTCCATATGCAGGCGCTGAAGAACATCCTCGATCACTTCTGTTTTATTGGTTTTCCTTCCATCCATTTCACTTCCGCCGATTTCTGTGAAGTACTGGGTAAGTCCGAAATGATCCAGGATCTGTCTCACATATACTTCCGGTTTGGAGGATGCTACTGCAAGAATATAGCCTTTCCTTTTTAACTGCGCCAGCATGTCCTCGATTCCGGGATATACAGCATTCTCGAAAATTCCTGTTACAGAATAGCGTTCTCTGTAGATTTCTACTGCCTGTTTTGCAGTTTCTTCGTCGATCTGCGCGTATTTCATAAACATTTCCATAAGCGGTGGTCCTACGAAAACTTTCAGTTTTTGAAGATCCTGTTCAGGCTTGCCGATCCTCTCCAGTGCATACTGAACAGATTTTGTGATACCCTCACCGGATTCGGTTAATGTTCCATCTAAGTCAAACAAAATTACTTTGTACATAAGGTTCCTCCTGTTTCAGAAAAATTGATATAATATGATAGATTATAGCATTGTTTTTCTGAAGCGTCTATGAGGAAAAAATCTAGGGATTCATTTTTATCAGTTTTCCGCCCTGCGAAATAACCAGTAATTCTATTTTATTAGTATTATCACTTATTACTGTATCCGGTATGATGCAGTTTTCTTCCCAGTGCCAGAGACATTCTATTCCGTTAAGACGGACGGATAGGATTTGAACGGAGCCTTGGGATATTATCTGAATTTGTGGGGTGTGGGGATTGTCTGGATTTTGTGTACACTGGAATGTTACAGGCTCATCTTTTGCGTGTGCGTATTTAACGGTGTCTAATTGGGCATCTGTATTCTGGAGTTCTTCGGAATTATCTGTATTCTTATTTTCTGTTTTCTTTGCTTTATTTTGTTTCTTCTTATTTTTCTTTTTTGATGGCTTAGGTGTTGGTGTTTTGGTTGGTTTGGGCGTTTTTGTTGGCTTTGGATTTTTCTTGGGCTTGGGTGTTGGTATCGGAGTTGATGTTAATGAGATTTCTTCTGGTGTTTTAACATTGGATTTATCTGTCTGGGGTGTAGTCTGTATGTTGTTATCCGTTTGAGAATGGTGATTCCATGCAGAATTATTATTGCCCTGGGTGTTATTGTTATTTTGAGTGGCGTTATTACTCCGGGAATTATTATACCACTGAGAATTGTTGTTCCATTGACTGCCGTTATTCCAGTCAGTGCTGCTCTGCTGTATATCATTCCATTGCTGTGTATTATCTTGTGTTCTGTTTCCTGTATCAGAATTATATGGATATTCATTGTCTTGTGTCTGATCGTTCTGCGCCGGAGTTTCTGATGTGTTGTCTCCAGTCTGCCAGCTATTTTCCCATGTATTCTCCCAACTGCTCTGATTCCATTGCTGTTCTTCCTGCCATTGCCAGCTGCTGTTTTCTCCATTTCCCACATCAATATCAAAACCACCCATCTGCATAGCAGAGATACTTGAAGTCAGGTAAAGGCATAAAGTTGCAGATACCATAATTAAAAGTCTATTATGATTTTTCTTCACTCTTAATCATCTCCTTTTCCCATAATCTCAGATTTCTGCTGGCTGTATCATCTAACATTGTTTCTTTTGACTTATATTCCGTCCATAGCGTCTGACTGGCTTCCTTTTGTCCGGTACGGAACAGGAACATTCCATATTCACCGTATCCGGCCCTGTAAGTTTCATCATAGAGAAGCATCTGTTCAAAGTAGAGCCCGGCATTTTCGTAATTCTCCTGATATTCACTGTTTACTGCCAGAAGCTGCAGGATCTTTCGGGATTCTTCTTTTTCTGTACATTGCTTTTGTAATTCCCGCAGACTGGTATCTGCCTGCGCACAAATTTTTCCTTGCTCTGCTTTACTGCCGTTTTGAAATTCTTCCTGATAATAGAGGTCTGTAACAGCAGTCAATTCTTCATAAAAATTAAATGGTCTGGAACCGGATACCAGATTAGAACTAAATAGAAGAAAAACAGCTATTGTTGCAAAAACAGTGCTGCTCCCTGCTAAAACCAGCATGTTTTTGATTTTACTCTGGCTTTGTCTCTTTTGGATTCTGCTTAGTTTTTTCTGTACCATCTGCATGTTCTGATAACGCATTTCCGGTTTCTTCATGCAGCATCTGAAAATAAGCCAGAATAATGCTATGTTCCGGATGAATAACAGATAATCTCTCTTTCCGCATAAAGCAGATAATGTTTTTCCAAATGTATAAATATCCGTTGCAGCATTTATCTTACCTTCATATTGTTCCGGTGCTGCAAAACCAGTTGTGCCTGTACATACTTTATGCTGATATTTATATCCATTTACAGCACCACCCAGATCAATCAGATATAATCTGCCATTCTCGCCCATCATTAGATTGTCAGGCTTGAGATCTCCGTAATAAACTGGCGGTTTCCGATTATGAAAATAGGAGAATACATCTGCAATCTCCATTCCATATTTAACGATTTCATTTACGGAAAAGCGTTTTCCATCTCTTAAATATTCACCCAGGGATTTTCCCCTGACATATTCCATGACAAGATAGCATTTCCGGTTATCTTCTATGTAATCTATCATCTTTGGCAGAGACGGATGTGAAAGTTTCAGGAGCATCCGAGCCTCGCTTTTGCCGGATGCCGGTATTTCTTTTACCGCCCACAAAACGCCCAATTCCAGGTCTCTGGCAAGATAGACTTTCCCTCCGCCGCCTTTCCCAACAGGCTCCAGAATACAGTAGCGCCCTTTTAATACAGTTCCAGATAAATTCACTGGCGCACCTCCTATTCAATTTTTCAATTAAAAATGGAAAATATGATGAAAGAATTTCATCACAATAGATTTAGATAAATATAGAATAGCACATTTCGTTCTTTTTGAAAAGCCCCATTTACAAATATATGTAAACAGGGCTTAAGTTCATTGTTGTATTTTATTTCTTACATTCTGTCCGGTGCGGAGAAGCCGAGAAGATCGATGCATGTCTCCAGAACTTTCTTTGTGAGTTTCAGCAACTGGATGAAAGAAGCTTTCTGTGCTTCGTTCTCTTCGCTGAGGATTTTTGTCTCATGATAAAAGCTGTTGAATGCATTGGATACTTCATAAATATACGCGCAGATCTTGTGCGGTGCTTTTTCTTCGAAGGCGTTCTCTACAGTTGCACCAAAACCTGTCAGCTGGAGCATCAGGTTCTTCTGGCTGTCATTTACTGGATCAAGGATCGCACCTGCATCAAGGTCACCGCCCTCTTCCGCAAAACGATTCAGGATGGATTTGATACGAACGATTGTGTAAAGAATGTACGGACCTGTATTTCCTTCGAATGATGTAAATCTATCGATATCAAAGATATAATCCTTGGTAGCCTGATTGGAAAGGTCACCATATTTGATTGCGGAAAGTCCTACGATCTCAGCTGTTTCTTTTGCATCTTTATCTTTTACGCTGCGGTTCTCAACAATCTTGGTAAACATCTCTTCGTTGATATCCTTGATGAGAGTTTCCAGACGCATAACGCCGCCCTCTCTTGTCTTAAACGGTTTGCCATCTTTTCCGTTCATAGTTCCGAATCCAAGGAAAGAAAGCTTTGTATCGTCTTTTACAAGGCCGGTCTTTCTTGCGCAGCGGAATACCTGGATGAAGTGAAGTTCCTGACGTTTGTCTACGACATACAGGATCTCATCTGGGTTAAATAATTTCATACGCTCTACGATTGTTGCAAGGTCTGTAGTTGTATAAAGAGAAGCACCGTCTGATTTCAGAAGCATACATGGAGGAATTTCCTTTGTATCGTTCTCTTCTTTTACGTCTACTACAAGTGCGCCCTGGTCTACATAGGCGAATCCTTTTTCTTTCATATCTTCAACCATATCCGGAATGTATGGCTGTGCATCAGATTCTTTTTTCCAGAGGTCAAAAGATACATTTAATTTGTCATAATTGCGTTTCAGGTCTGTAACGGATACATTCATGATGTGATTCCAGAGAGCCATGTATCCCAGTTTGCCCTGCTGAAGAAGATGAGTTGCTTCCAGAGCTTCATTTCTGTATGCTTCATCTTCTTTTGACTTACCGCTTGCGCATGGATAAATCTCTTCCAGTTCGCTGATCGTAAATGGTGCTTCCTCCGGATATTCTCCTGTGTAGGAATCATCAAAGTAAACCAGCTCCGGTTTTCTGTGTTTCAGCTCTGTAATGATCAGACCCATCTGCAGACCCCAGTCTCCAAGATGAACGTCACCAATCACTTTATGTCCAACGAAACGACCAATTCTCTTAATGCTCTCTCCGATGATTGCAGAACGAAGATGTCCTACATGAAGAGGTTTCGCAACGTTTGGTCCGCCGTAGTCGATGATGATCGTCTTCGGCTCTTTTGCTGCAGATACAGAAAGTTTCTCGTCTGCTGCCATTTCTTTTAAGTAATCTGCAAGGAATTCACCTTTTACTTTCAGGTTGATAAATCCCGGCTTTACAACTTCTGCCATGGAGAAAACCTGGCTGTCTTTTAAGTATGCTACTACGTCATCAGCGATCATAAACGGTGCTTTCTTATATGCTTTGGCTCCTGCCATGGCACCGTTGCACTGAAATTCACAAAGGTCCGGTCTGTTGGATACGGTTACTTTTCCGTAGGATGGGTCGTATCCGGCTTTTTCAAATGCTGCGGAAAGTTCTTCCGCCATCTGTTCCATCAGTTTTTTCATTCTTTCCTAACTCCTCAAATTGCTTGTTATAGTCAGACGGATAAAATTCCGTCCTGTTACCTGATCTGTCAAATTTGTTTGGCTCAGTCTACTACTACCTTTCTTGAACATGCAACTGCGATCGCACCATGTCCGATATGGCATGCAACACTTAATGATAACGGATTCTGCACAATCTCAATTCCAGGGAATGTTTCTGCAATCTCTTTCTTGAATTCCAGAGCTTCCTCTTCATTTCCTGTATATGCAGACTGCAGGCACATCTCACCGCGTTTTACATATTCTGCGAAACGGTTCTCCCAGTCATTCTGCATGGCTTTCAGCATGACACGTTTTGCCTGCTTCTTGCCTCTTGTCTTGGAATATGCATCCAGCTTCTCACCTTGGATCTGAAGTACAGGCTTTAAGTTCAGGACTGTTCCGATGGCTGCTGCCGCAGGAGTGATTCTTCCACCTTTTTTAAGATATTTCAGAGTCTCCAGAGTAATGTAGATACTGGAATCCATCTTCTGTTCTTCCAGAACCTGTTTGATCTGTGCTGCGTTTCTGCCGGCATCTCTTAATGTAAGGGCATCCAGTACAGACTGTCTCTGTGTAACAGAAATTCTCTGATTATCTACTACATGTACTCTTCCGTCATATTCCTGAGCCAGTCCCATTGCTGTGTCGCAGGATGCGCTCAATCCGCTTGACATCGGAATGTGTACCACTTCATCGTACTCTTCCAGAAGTGTATTCCAGAGTCCGCACACATCTGCCGGTCCCGGCTGGGAAGTGGAGATCGTCTCATCGTTCTTAAGTCTCTCATAAAACTCTTCCTGTGAAAGAGTGATTCCCTCAAGATAAAGCTTCTCGTTAATATAAAAAGGCATTGGAATTACGCTGACGCCAAGTTCTCTTGCCTGATCCTGTGTTATGCCGCTGTTACTGTCTGTGACAATGGCAATTTTTCCCATATTCATGTCTCCTTTATTATAATTCTGTTATTATAATTTTCTCTGTTTGCAGTACATAAAAATACAGTTACTGTTCACTTTGTGCCCGGTAACAAAATACATACTCTATTTAGTGTAGCATATTTTTCCCTGTATCTCAATCCAGAATATAAATTTTTTCCAATCCTACGCCTCAATTCACTGTCTATTTGAAATATTCCAAAGTAATTTTCTGGTTATAAAAACCTTTTTCTACAGACATCAGACATACCTGAAAAGAAATGGAATCACAGTCATACACAAAAGGTTCTTCTTTA
This sequence comes from Blautia sp. HCP3S3_D9, assembly GCF_052063845.1. Classification (NCBI taxonomy): domain Bacteria; kingdom Bacillati; phylum Bacillota; class Clostridia; order Lachnospirales; family Lachnospiraceae; genus Blautia; species Blautia sp. HCP3S3_D9. The sequence goes on along the minus strand of NZ_JBQHWS010000066.1, from coordinate 13,101 downwards.
TATATCATACAATATGTTTCTGGTTTTCCTGAATGTTCTATTTCTTCTTTTTTCTTCCGGGCTTTCTGCATCAGATCCTGCAAATATGTATTCTGTTCACTGCCGAAATCTCTTACCGGATATTCCTCCGCCGCCTGCCGGATCTTCTCTGCAAGCAGATGTACAGTTTCTACATGACTGCTTCTTCGAAAGATCGCCGCAATCTTCCTGGCCATTAATGCATTTCCTGTCTTTCGGTATTCATGCAGAGCTTTCAGCAGTCTTCTGTCTTCTGCTTCTTCTGCAATCTTACTCATTACATCCAGTGCTTCTCCGGAGACTTCCCACGGATTTTCCACGGGAACAATATATTTCTCCGGCACTGACGGATAGAAGAGATAATTTAACGGCGGAAAGTCTCTCAGCATAGCGAGTTCCTTTTCCTGTTCATTGCAGAATTCTTCTCCCAGATAATCATACTTATCACGCAGGATCGCAATCTGATATTCCATTACTCTGAGGTTTTCGTATTTCTTCACCCAGAAATGACCGATATTTCCATAATCATATAACTGGCATTCAAACAGTACATCATCAAAAAAGACAGTAAATAAAGATTCTCCCTGATGCACCACCAGAACATATCCCTCTCCCTGCTTCTCTACGGATGCTTCAAGCGGTCCCTCATATCCGCTTTTATAACAGCCTGTCATCCTGGCATTTTCCAATACCAGAAAACTCTCTGCGCAGTCATTCATCAGATAGATCAGACGCAGTTTTCTGTCCGGTGTCTGCCCTGCAAATCCATCTGGAATCCCTGTAAATTCACACTGTTCCTGCTCCAGCAGCTGGTTTAGTTTTTCAAAATTATCTCTCATAAAAATATCCTGCAATTTCCTTTACACACAAAGATACTCTCTCCCGAAAAACGCAGATTTCATTTACCACGTCTTTCTGGAAGAGAGTATTTTTTATCTTATATCAGTTATAACAAAACAGATTTTTACTCCATTTCTCTTACAATCTTACGAACCGGAAGAACAAATGTCGGAGATACGGACAGTTCGTCGATACCCATCTGTACGAAACGCTCTGTCATAGTTGTATCTGCACCAAGTTCACCGCAGATACCTGCCCAGATACCTTCTTTGTGAGCATTGTCGATTACCATCTGGATCATGCGGAGCACTGCTTCGTGATGGGAATCATAAATGTTGTCCAGTTTTGCATTCTGACGGTCGATTGCCAGTGTGTACTGTGTTAAGTCGTTTGTACCAATACTGAAGAAGTCAACTTCTTTTGCAAGAATATCACTGATCATAACTGCTGCAGGTGTCTCGATCATTACACCCTGCTCTACGTCATCTTTAAATGGCACACCCTGCTCTGTCAGCTCTTTCTTCACTTCTGCAACGATCGCTTTGATCTGTTTTACTTCTGTTACAGAGATGATCATCGGGTACATGATGGAAATATTTCCGTACATGCTTGCTCTGAACAGTGCACGAAGCTGTGTCTTAAATACTTCCGGTCTGTCCAGACAGATACGGATCGCACGGTAACCCATTGCCGGGTTCTCTTCATGTGCCATATCAAAGTAATCAATCTGCTTGTCTGCACCGATATCCAGTGTACGGATGATTACTTTCTTTCCTGCCATGTTCTGTGCTACTGCTTTATAGATCTGGAACTGTTCTTCTTCTGTCGGATAGTTGTCTTTCTCCAGATAGATGAACTCACTTCTGAAAAGGCCGATACCCTCTGCATCATTAGCCAGCACACTTGCAACGTCTCCTGTACTTCCGATGTTTGCATAAAGATGGATCTTATGTCCGCTCTTTGTCTCGGTTGTCTTGCCTTTTAATTCTTTGAGCATTGCTCTCTGGCGTAATTCTTCGTCTTTCTGATCCTGATATTTCTTCAGAGTATCTGCATCCGGGTCTACGATAAGAGAACCGTTCTTACCGTCCACAACTGCCATCTTTCCATCCATGCTCTCATCATATTCGATATTGATCAGAGCCGGAATATTCATAGTTCTTGCAAGGATTGCTGTATGGGAATTGGAAGAACCTTTTCTTGTAACAAATGCGAGAACTTTGCTCTTATCCATCTGTACAGTCTCACTCGGCGCCAGATCTTCAGCAACAATGATAGACGGCTCTGCTGCATCCATATCTCCTTCATCATGTCCGGATAACACACGAACCAGACGGTCTGAAATATCTTTCACGTCTGCTGCTCTTGCTTTCATGTAGTCATCATCCATCTGTGCAAACATGTCTGCGAAATTATCGCCTGTAGTTGCCACTGCATACTCTGCGTTTACATTCTCTGTACGGATAATATTGTCAATAGAATCCAGATAGTCCTCATCATCCAGCATCATCTGATGTACTTCAAAAATGGCTGCGCCTGACTCTCCTACCTCCTGAAGTGCCTTGTCATACAGCTTCTGAAGCTGTGCAACTGCTTTGTCTTTTGCTTCCTGTACACGTGCGATCTCTGCTTCCGGATCTTCTACTTTTGTACGCTTTACGCTTGTATCTGCTTTCTGCAGAATAGAAATCTTACCAATTGCGATTCCGGAAAATACGGACTTACCTTCTAATACTCTCATTACTCCAACTCTCCTTGATTAAAGATTATGTTCCAAAAAGTTTTTCATCACTTCGGCATCTGCCGCTTCATTCTCGCCTTCCACCTGCACTGTGATCTGGTCGCCCTGCTTCACTGCAAGATTCATAACACAGAACATCCGCTTCGCGTCACCACTCTTCGCGCCCTTATTTATAGTGATATTGCTTGTAAGCTTGCCAGCTTCCTGCACAAGAAGTAGCCCAGGCCTTGCATGTATTCCAAGTTTATCTTTGATAACATAAGTAAATGATACCATCCACAAACCTCCTCCTGTATACATACTTCTTTTTAAGATAATTCATTATAGCACAACCTCTGTAAGGACTTCCATATTTTTTTACCTTTTGCATAAAATTCAAGCACTTTTCTTGACATATTTACGGTTTTAATCTTTTTTCTGTTAAAAATCCACAGGATTTTTGTCGTTCGATCTATCTCCATATACTTTCATCAGCAAATATATAAAACATGAAAGCACTCCACAGCAAATCGTTTTTCCTCCAAGGAGCAGCTGCCTGGTCTGAACTGCCGATTTCGGAAACGCCAAATATAGCCTGAAGTCTGAAGAAAATGAAGTAAGCTTTTTCTGCCAGAATGTAAAATCCGACCACTGCGGCGGAATCCAGTCTTCCGACCAGGAAGCACACGTGACAAATAACCAGATTACAAAACCCGCCATTGCAAAAAGGACTTTTACGTAAGATTTCAATGTCGGATAAAGCGGCAGTACTCTCCAGGATACATAATTTATTGTCTGACCGGAAGCAAATCCACTGTTTGCTGTCAGCACAGCTTCCAGAAGATCATTTAGTTCATTCTGCCCCATCAGCGACCCTGTTATTGAAAAAATACTGGGAATACTACAATCAGTGCAAGAGCTGCCAGGAACACGGTTCCTACATTTTTAACACGAAATATTTTTGATTTTATTTGTTTTTCCAGCCAAGAGATAACATATGAAGCAGATGATTCCATAATCCATGAGCGTCAAACAGCAGTCTCCACAAAAGGACTACTGACGCTACAGGAATCGCCATGGGCAGAAGAAAGAAACTCTTCAGCGCCTGTGCAGACTTTTTTTGTCCTGTAAGCAATACTGCTACGATCAGGGAGAGCATTACCAACAGCGGCACACACTCCAAAGAAGCGAAGTGTGTTGCCTGCTGCCAGGCGAAATGCTTTGTTCGCAAATATTGTCCTGTAATTCTCAAGCCCTGCAAATTCTCCATTTACTGCCCCGCAAAAAAATCTGCGGATCACATCCACATACGGGATCAGCCAGAAAACGCAGACACCTGCGAAACTTGGAAGAATAAATGCAAGTCCTTTTCCTGCGTTTCTGAAAGCTGCCATACTACCATACTTTCTCTTTAATTTCATCTTCATTTTATTCGGATAAATACAGGTTTAATTCCTGCATGATTGCTTTCACTGCATCATCCAGACTCATCTCTCCATTCAGGTATTTCTCACCGGATTCTGCTACTGCATTTCTGATGATCTGATTACTCTTTGCAGGTACGGAAAGTGTTTTTCCCAGATCAATGATATATAGAAACAATTTTCACTTTGTCCGTTCAGAAGTTTATAATCCAAATCCGGATCTACTTTTCTTGCAGAATCCAGATATACCAGACCTTTCGGTGAAAGCAGACCGCCTGTTGCTACTGTATTGACTTTCACAAGAACGCTGGTTACAGATCCTGAAATATCCGTATATCCGGAACGATCTGAATTTGCCCAGCCATCCCCCATCTGATAAGCTTTCTTTGTTTCTTCTATTGCATTTTTCTGAGTCTGCCAGATCCTGTTTACCTGTTCCAGATATTCTTTCAGAGCATCTTCGTTCAGAGTTCCGTCCTTGTTCATCCAGGCTGGTGTGCTATTGTCTATGGTTCCCTGTATCAGATAGGACGGTGCTACGGAAAAATCGCTGAAAAATTTCAGTTTCCCATAGCTGTCCTTCTGGCTTTCCGCTGCATCAGCTTCTGTTGTCAGACCAGTAATTCCGGCTATGATATCCTTATTTCCCTCTATCATTGGAATACCGAACTTGACAGGCATGGTATAAATGCTTCCGTCCTCTTTTGTATATGCATCCCTGATATTGGACAGGATATCTGCATCTTTTAATACGCCACTTAAATCCTCCAGCATTCCTTTTTCTATATAAGCATCCTCTGAAATCCCATCCATAGACGGAAGCATCCTGTCCAATATCACCAGATCATGACTTCTTTCTTTCATATAATAAAGCCCCTCTTCACCGTCATGAGCCCCTCTTCACCGTCATGACAGATATCTGTCTCATATCCTTCTTTCTCAAGCTGAAACTTCATGCTGGCGGCTAGGTTTTCATCATCTTCTATCAGTAAAATTTTCATCTGTTTCTTTCCTCCCGATTTTTTATTATACATGAGTTTTCTCTAAATTGTCTCTATAACATATTCATAGATTTTACTGTTTATCTTCTGACAGAGCTTTTCGCGATAAACGAAAATTTAGAGATTCTTTACAGATTTTCGTGATATAATATCGGAAATTGTTTCAATAAAGGAGAACCTTTTATGTTTCGCAGATTTCATATTCAAATGACTTTTTTCTCTGCTCTGATCATTGGTGCAGTTATTCTTATCATGACCATGTTCTGCAATTTCATAGCTGCCAGAAGCACGCAGGCGAATGTATGGACAACCTTTCAAAATAATTCCATGTCCTGTATTTCCCATATAGAATCCCAGTCCGTGATCACTAATCAATGGATCCTGCAGGCAGAACAGAATTATGGTGTTTCCATAGATATCAAAGATAATGGAAATTCCCTTTATCTCAAAAAACTGCAGGGAACCTCTGCTGAAGAAGATATTTTTCAGAAAGCTGCTGACGTTCCCGCTGCTTCTCACGGGCTTGACCTCTCCAATCCGGGAGTTGTCAACAGGCTGACTAAGAATGTCTTTTTTCAGATGAAAGATTTCTATGTATCTACAGCATTGATCCCTAAGAATCAGGGAACTGTCAGTATGATTATTCTGTATCCTTTAAATTCTATGGAACATGATCTGCGAATGCAGCGTCTCGCTTTCTTTGGCACAGCATTTCTGGCTATTCTGGCGCTGAGTATTTTTTCCTGGTTCTTCACCGGAAAAATGATCGCACCGCTGGAAGAGAACAGACAGGCGCAGACAGAGTTTATTGCTGCTGCCTCCCATGAACTGCGCTCTCCACTGGCTGTGATCCTGTCAGGGATTTCCGCCATGAAGAAAGCTGAACCTGCTGAACAGTCCCATTTCTTATCCGTAATAGAAAAAGAAGGAACACGAATGTCCCTTCTGGTAAACGATATGCTTTCTCTGTCAAATGCGGATAATCATTCCTGGAAAATGCATCCTGTTCCCTGCGAACTGGATACTTTGGTTCTGGATACCTATGAAAAGTATGAAGCTTTGATGCAGGAGCATCATATGAACTTCTCTGTCGAACTGCCGGATGAAGAGTTCCCACTCTGCAGTTGTGACCCGGAACGGATCAGTCAGGTTCTGGAAATCCTTCTGGACAATGCCATCAGTTATGTACCTGAACATGGAAAAATTCAGCTTACTCTTACGCAGAATTCCAGAGGTTTCTATCTCGCAGTCATAGATAATGGTCCCGGAATTCCGGACTCTGCCAAGACATCTGTCTTCCGCCGTTTCTACAGAGCGGACTCTGCACGAAATAACAGACAGCATTTTGGACTTGGACTGTGTATTGCCTGTGAGATTGTTACTCTCCACCACGGTACTATTACCATCCAGGATACTCCGGGAGGCGGCTCTACTTTCCAGATTATCCTGCCGACATCTGATTTTCTATTTATTCACTGCGCAACGCATCGATCGGATTCAGATTGGCTGCTTTTACAGAAGGAAGCAATCCAAATACAACACCGATCACTGTAGAAAACAATACAGCGATTACGATAGACGGTACACTGATCGCCGTAGGTGAACCGGTTACTTTTCCTACCACTTTCGACAAACCAATTCCGGTCACAACTCCAATAATACCGCCGATACTGGTAAGTACAGAAGCCTCTGTCAGGAACTGACCAAGGATTGTCTTTTTACGTGCCCCGATAGCCTTTTTCAGACCAATCTCTTTGGTACGCTCTGTAACAGAAACCAACATGATGTTCATAACTCCGATACCGCCTACAAGCAGAGAAATACTTGCAATCCAGATCAGCTGATTATTGGTGCTCTCACTGAGTTTCTGCATACTCTTAACCTGCTTCATAATATCCTCAGCCTGATACTTCATCTTGCTGTTGGTATCTGATATTGTAATGGAATTATTCAATGTATCTGCCACAGAATTTCCTACAGAACTCATTGTATCTGTGCTGTCAGCTTTTACGATCACATTCTGCGGCACATCAAATTTAAAAGATATCGGCCAGCAGGCATCCGGGATCATAACGCTTCCAACGATTGACTGATAGTAAGTATAATATTCATCAATACTGTTGATCGTTGGCTGATAATTCTCATCCTGTCGGATCACACCTACAATCGTATATGGCTCCTGATTGATCTCCACCGTCTGTCCTACCGGATTCTGTGATGGAAACAGGTTCTCAGCTGCATTATTATCAATTAAAGCAACTTTATTATATTTCTGATAGTCATCTTTTACGAAGCCTCGGCCCGACTGAATCACATATCCGCAGGTAGCCAGATAATTTACATCAATCCCATAGACACTTCCACCATCCAGGCTGTTGTTATTATTATAAATAGAAGCACTGGTACTGTTATAATAAAATGTTGCATTCTCTACATGATCAAGATCCATGACTTCCTCTTTAACATCATCTGTCAGAACCGGTGCATTTGAAGAAGTTCCATATTCCGCGTCATACTGATTATCTCCATCATACAGATAAACATTTACTGTATTGGTTCCGGCTCCGATCAGATCTTCTTTGATCTGCTCACTGGTTCCCTTGATCGTAGAAACAATTGCAATGATAGATGCAATACCAATAATGATACCAAGCATGGTCAGGAAGGATCGCATCATATGTGACCATATTCCCTGAAATGCCAGGCGTATATTTTCAATCATAAAATGTCTCCTTTCTTATCAATATCCATACATCTCATCCAGAGTAACTTCTTTTGTCTTAGCTCCTTCTTTGATATCCTTTCCATAAGGAAACGCGATCAGGTCATCTTCGCTGAGGCCACCTTTAACGATCACACTATATCCACTGTCCACAGTAGCACCTACCGAAATCTCCTGTTTCTTCAGGACGCCATTATCATCTTTATATACATAACTCTTACTGCTGTCACTTCTGACAAATGCTTTTTGAATGACCATACTGTTTTCTGAAGTAGTTGCTTCATAATTAATAGTAACCCAGTCCTGATCCTCCAGCTGAAGTGTCTTATCTGTCACCACCGCAGTAAATGCATAATAGGACACGTTCGGATTGCTGTTTCCGTAATAACTATTTCCACTTACCGGATATTCCGAAACATCCACAACTTCCGCCTCAAAGGTTCCACTGGTATAACTTGTACAGTTCAGCTTTGTTCCTTCTACAAAATCATCCAGCATCAGTTCACTGACTGAACCTATTACATAAAAGCCATCACTGCTTTTTATTTTGATCAGAGCCTTACCATCTGTTGTCTCTCCACTTCCGATGTCTCCAACAGAAGCAACTGTACCATCCAGCTTACTGCTGATTAGTTTCTTGTTTGCTTTCTTTTCCAGCTGAGAGATTTTAATATCACTCTCCTGAAGATCCAGTTTCAGACTTGCGATCTTACTCTTCTGGTATTTGATCGCATCTGCTCTGGAAACCGGAGTTCCTGTTGGCTCCACATCGTCTCCTCCCGGTGTATCGTCTCCGTCATCATCCGGAACATTATCATATTTTGATGCATCTGCAAGAGTAAATTCCACTTCTGCGAATTCATATACCGGTTTCTCCAGAAGACTTCCATTTACCAGATAGTAGCCCGTACAGGAAGATTTCAGATCTTCATAATCTGCTATTGTATCATTCTGGTGAAACTCCAGACGATACCAGTATCCACCCTGATGGACAACTTTTGTTCCATCATTACTATATCCTGCAAGCTTATTAAAGAAAGATCCCATTACTGTTACTTTCTCTTTTGCACTGCTGCACAGATATACATAGGGATCATCTTCAGTACCGGTACCGGTAAACGGGATAGAATCTGCACCCAGTTTCTGGTAAAACGGCTCGTCACCATCTGTGATATTCGGATCTCCCTTTGTATAATATGGATTAAAATATGTGGTATTGTCGTCCAGCACAGGCGTTGGTGTCGGAGATGGTTCCGGCGTATCATTTTTTCCCGGATCAAAATCTGTATTCTTTCCATCACTAAATCCATTTGCAGAAGGATCTGTGTATGCCGGACTATTATTATCTGCCATCGTACTATTCGAAGAATTATCTGCATTTCCGTTATCCGCAGACACATTATCAGACGATGCCTGATCACCAGAAGCACTGCCTGAAGATGTGTTGTCGGAAGTATCTCCATCCGTAAAGGCAGAGAGTAAAAGCGGATGGATTGCTGCTGCCAGATAGTTTCCTGACATATCTGCTGCCGATGACAGAGTATCATCTGGAGTCATGTCGTCATCCCCTGATGTGCTGTCACTACTTCCTGTTGTGGAACTCAGATCATCTGCATCTGCTCCTGCATCCGTCTCCTCTACAGGGCCGCCATTCTGAAGACTGTTCAGTCTGTTCACTGCTTTATTCAGATCCTGTTCCAGTTTCTGTCTCTTTAATTTCGCTATGTTCAACTCCATCTCTACCAGAGTAGTATCAAAGGAAATCAGCGGATCTCCCTTCTTTACACTATCCCCTTTTGTTACATAAATCTGGTCAATGATCAAATCTTTGTCACCATTTACAGTCTGTGTAGCACTGGAAGTTATTGTTCCGTCAATCGTTGTGGATGGTGTATAAAAATCCTGAAGTAATCCACTTACCGGAGTAACGCTTACAGTCTTCTCACTGTTCTTCTTCAGCTGCATCAGACCTGCTGTTATTCCACTTCCGGCAACTGCCACTACAAGTACACCTGCGAGGATTTTCTTTACTTTACCCATGAAGATCACCTCTTTTCCTGAAGGATACCATCTTTAATCGTAACTACTCTCTTTGCATGTGCTGCGATATCTGCATCATGAGTGATCATTAATACGGATACTCCTTCATCATTCAGTCTCTGGAAAAGCTCCATAACCTGTGCACCTGATTTACTGTCAAGAGCACCGGTAGGCTCATCTGCCAGAAGAAGCTTCGGATTATTCACGATCGCCCTTGCAATGGCAACTCGCTGCATCTGACCACCTGATAACTGATTAGGTTTGAAGTCAACTCTGTCTGCCAGTCCTACCCTGTCAAGTGCCTTCAGCGCACGTTCCTTTCTCTCTTTCTTTGGTACTTTTGCATAGTTCAGCGGCATCTCTACATTCGCCAGTGCACTCTGTTTCGGAAGAAGATGAAAACTCTGAAAAACAAATCCGATTTTATTCAGACGGATATCTGACATTGCATTCTCTGAACATGCCTTAATATCTACTCCATCCAGAAAGAAGGTTCCTTCTGTCTGTTTATCCAGACATCCAATAATATTCATCAGAGTTGTTTTTCCTGAACCGGACGGTCCCATAATGGCTACATATTCGCCTTCTTCCATGGAAAAGTTTACATCTTTCAATACCGGAACTTTCATTTTACCCTGCTGATATTCTTTATAAATGCCTTTTAATTCCAGTATCATTCAATTCCCTCCACATCTTCACCAGCGCTCATACCTGGTGCCTCATCAATTGGTACAAGTTCTTCATTCGGATCGATCGTATCATCCGAACTGTCATCTGTCATATCCGTGGAGTTCTCATCCATATCCGTATCTGTAAAATCATCCGTGGAAGAATTCATGTCTACAGAATCCATCTGTGAGTCATCCAAATTTTCATAATCTGCATCCATGTCTGTAATGCCATCTGCACCACCACTCATAGTCTGTGCCAGATCACCGACTTCTGTCTTCTCGCCTTCTTCCAGAGCGTCTGTCGGGAATGCGATCGCATCCTTCTTTGTCAGGCCATCAACAATCTCATATTCGCCCAGATCGTCGTCATGCTTTCCAAGCGTCACATAACGCTTCTCCAGTCTGTTCTTATCATTTGCCGCCCATACATATGGTTCATTGGTATCTGTATCCAGAATATAATAATCGCTGAGCCACAGACCATCTTTCTGATCATCCTGTCCGATATCACGCTCTATGTACACATGCTGTCCAAGCATCAGATCTTCTGAAGAATCCAGTTCAACATAGAAAGGATAAGAAGTAGAGGTTGTCTGATCGTCAGAACTTGAACTGGACATACCAAAATACATATCACTGCTGTCACTATCTGAAGTTCCATTATTCATATCAATGGAACCCATAGTTCCCTTCCAAATCTTACTACTGTCTACTCTGGAACGGATGATCACCGATTCACCTGGAACAATAGAATCACGGTTCTGCTCATTTACCTTACCTTTAACTCTGTAAGCACCTGTACTGAGGATAGTGATAAATGCAGAGCTGTCCGAACTGCTGTCATCTGATGATATGCTATCCGTCGTACTGCTGTCATCTACAGAATCGCCATCATCGCTAGTCATTTTAGATGTATCAATCTTCTGGATCACTCCATCGATCTCACTTCTCACTTCTGTGTTCTGTGTAGCACTCTGAAGTTTATCAATCTCTGACTGCTTGCTCTTCTGACTATATTCATTTTTCTTAAGATTCATCTTATTTGTTTCAATCTCGATCGTATAAGATAACTGATCCTCTGCTTTTGCTTTCTGCTTCTCTGCCTCCAGTGTGGCTATCTGATCTGTCAGACTGATCTGTTCATTCTTTAATCTATCCAGATCCAACTGTGCCTGCTTCAAGTCATCCTCAATACTACTGAGATCATATTCAAAAAGAAGCTGTCCAGCTTTTACCTCTTCTCCGGTTTTTACCTGAACTTCTTTTACTTTACGTCCACTTTCTATCTTGACGTTTACGGTCTTCTGTGGTTCTACTACACCGGCAAAACGATTCGTTGCCGCTGTTTCTGTCCCTGTGATCAGACTGACTTTTGATACATATACGATTGAATCACCGGAGCTACCCTGGCCATTTCCGTTAAAGTGATACCAGACTCCACCGCCGATACCACCCGCAGCGATCAGAATTCCCAAAACGATAAAAATACGTTTTTTCATAGTTGCCTCCTTGATGTTATCGCCTACATTGCTGCCAGCATTATTATATACTATTGCTTTTTTACATCAAAATTATTCACTTTCCTATCATAGCAGATTCCGTTCCAAAATGAAAGCTTTGAGGCTAAATGGTGGCGAATTTCACAAATTTTTCACGTATTTTTTATGAAATTCGTTTATAATTTTGGATTTTTTGACAGTCACTGCAAAATCTGGTAAAATGAACGAAAAGTACCGCGAAAGGAAAGAACATGTATGAATATAGTAAAACGTCTGATGCCTTTACTCTGTGTATTGCTTGTTCTGTTTGCTGTATCTGTAACCAGCAGCTGTTCACGCAATAATGAGTCAAGCGTAAAAGATGTCGTCAAAAATAAACTGGATCAGTTAAAGAATCTCAATTCAGAAACAACCCAGAAATATATACCATATAAAGAGCTGTTTCCCGATGCTACAGAGAACACGAATTTATCTGATGAAATCAATGAAGTATTTTCTCTCTTTTTCCAGAAATTTGATTACGAAATTCTGGATGTCAGCGTCGATGCAGCAAATAATTCAGCCACTGCTTCTGTTAAACTTACCACAATTGATGCCCAGGCTCTTGCCAGAGATTTTGCGGCAGAACTTCTCAGAACCAGGATTACAGAGGCGGCACAGGCACAAACTGGAAGTATTAAGGATTCTTCCAAATCTCTGGAGGCTCACTATCTGATTTTGAATCAGCTTCTGAAGAATAATGAATATGATTCAGCAGAAACAAACTGTTCCATACCGCTTGTTAATACCGGTAGTGATAAGAAAGAAAAATGGGAGATTCAATGTACAAATTCCCTGGAAAATGAGCTCGTCGGCGGTCTGATCGCTGATCTTGCCGATCCGGATATTCTTTCACCTGAGAATACTCTGACTGTCTATCTTGATACTCTTGAGAAACTGGACCTGAAGGAAATGAGTTCCTATCTGGGTGTGGTAAATATTATGAATACCGATGATCCTGCAAAAAACTCTATAGCAGCAGCCCTTGTAGAACAGGTACGCAAAAATTTTAAATATCATACTATAAATGAGCAAATTTGAAAAATTGCACAAAACTACACTGCGAATTTCATAAATGAATCAAAATCATTGCTTTCCTTTGCGCATTGAAAAAGATAACGATACTT
>NZ_JBQHWS010000065.1:0-20822 GCF_052063845.1 Blautia sp. HCP3S3_D9 | reverse complement strand
ATACTTTCACAGCAACAGGTAACTTTTCTGTTATCAGCCGGTAGTTCTCTCTACATCGATGATGCTCTCTACCTGACGGATCTTCTCGATCAGGGAACGCAGTTCTTCTTTGCTTCCAATCTCAAAACTCATGGAGATGGTTGCTTTCTCCTGCTTATTTGTACGGCTGTTGATGCTTCGCAGGTCGATCTTACGCTCTGTAAATATCTTGGAAAGGTCAACCAGAAGTCCAGTACGGTTATTTGCATAAACCTGGATCTCAGCCATATATTTCTCTTTTTCCTTGGTATCAGGCTGCTGCCATTCTGCTTCGATCAGTCGGGTTCTGTCTGTCTCGGACATATTCAGCACATTGACACAGTCTGTACGATGGATAGTAATTCCACGTCCTCTTGTAACAAAACCTACAATCTCATCACCAGGGATTGGATTACAGCACTTGGAGAAACGAACTGCAACATCGTGGATACCTTTTACTACAATACCGCTCTTACTCTTGGCAATATGCAGCTTCTCCTGTGTTTCAGATGCAGCTTCAAGCACCTGCTCGTCTGTCATGGCTTTCTTATTCTCTTTATCATAAGCTTCTACCAGCTTATTGAAGACCTGACCTTCTTTCAGTCCGCCATGACCGATTGCTGCAAGTACGGAATCCCAGTCACGGAATCCGTATTTATTCATAACAGCCTCCAGATACTGAGGCTTATTATAATTTACGATCTTAAATCCTTTGGCACGGGCATACTGCGCAAGCATTTCCTTGCCTTTGAGAATATTGTCTTCTTTTAATTCTTTCTTAAACCACTGGTTGATCTTATTCTTTGCCTGTGTACTCTTGACCAATTTCAGCCAGTCACGGCTTGGACCCTGAGAGTTCTGAGAAGTGATGATCTCGATACGGTCACCATTTTTGATCTGATACTCAATCGGAACCAGTTTGCCATTTACACGGGCACCTACCATCTTATTTCCTACAGCACTGTGGACACTGTATGCAAAGTCTACAGGTGTGGAACCACTCGGCAGTGTCTTGACATCTCCCTGTGGAGTAAAGCAGTAAACACTGTCCGCAAAAAGGTCAAGATCATTCTTCAGAAGGCTCATAAACTCTTTATTGTCAGACATATCACGCTGCCATTCCAGAATCTGACGCAGCCAGTTCAGCTTCTCCTCTTCGCTCTTTCCTACAGGAGCTTTGCCATCTGAGGACTCTTTATATTTCCAGTGGGCTGCGATACCATACTCGGCAGTCTTATGCATCTCAAAAGTACGGATCTGAATCTCAAACGGCTGTCCGTTCGGTCCGATCAATGTGGTATGCAGAGACTGATACATGTTTGGTTTCGGCATGGCAATGTAGTCTTTAAATCTTCCAGGGATTGGCTTATACATCTCATGGATAACGCCAAGGGCGGCATAGCAGTCCTTTACAGTATCCACAAGGATACGAACTGCAAACAGGTCATAAATCTGGTCAATGGTCTTGTCCTGATTGACCATCTTTTTATAGATACTGAAGAAATGTTTCACACGTCCGTCTACCTGTGCCTTGATATTGGCATCTTCCATATGTTGCTTGACTTCTTTTACAATGGCACCTACGAACTTCTCTCTGTCACTCTTTCGCAGAGCAACTTTCTCTACCAGATCATAGTAGACATCCGGTTTCAGATATTTCAGTGACAGGTCATCCAGCTCTACTTTGATCTTGGAAATACCGAGACGCATGGCGATCGGAGCATAGATATCCATAGTCTCTCTGGCTTTCTCCTGCTGTTTCTCAGGGCGCATATACTGCAGGGTACGCATATTGTGGAGACGGTCTGCAAGCTTGATCAGAATAACACGGATATCCTTCGCCATGGCAAGGAACATCTTTCTGAGGTTCTCAGCCTGAACTTCTACTTTATCCGCGGAATAAGACAGCTGTCCCAGCTTGGTAACACCATCTACGAGAAGTGCAACCTCTGATCCAAACTCCTTCTCAACTTCCTCATAAGTCATCCAGGTATCCTCAACTGCATCATGAAGAAGACCTGCCACGATTGTTTCCTTGTCAAGTTCCAGATCCGCCAGAATGATCGCCACACACAAAGGATGGATGATATATGGCTCTCCGGACTTTCTCTTCTGTCCTTCATGAGCCTCACTTGCCACCCTGTATGCTTTCTCGATCATGGAGATATCTGTTGACGGATGATACTTCAGGACACTGTTTATCAGTTCTTTATAAAGTACCTCCGGACTTGTAAAATCGTGCATGGTCTTTACTGCGGCATCTGCCCTCTTTACAGATTCCAGTTTCTCTTTCTCAACCTGCATTTCGTCTTTCTTTGCTTCTGTACTCTTAGTCATTTCTGCCATATGCTCCCACCTGCCTGTCCTGCACAATCAGCTGTGCTTATTTACCGTCGTAACAAATTACTGATGATACATCATATCCTTTCAGTCTCTCACGTCCTTTTAATCCTGCAAGTTCCATCAGGAATACAACTTTGACTACTTCACCGCCAAGCTCCTCTACAAGCTTAATTGCAGCTTCGATGGTGCCGCCTGTTGCGATCAGGTCATCAACGATGACTACTTTCTGACCAGGTTTGATAGAATCTTTATGCATCTCGATCTCTGCACTGCCATATTCCAGATCATAGCTTGCAGATACGGTTTCTCTCGGAAGTTTGCCTTTCTTACGGATCGGTACGAATGGTTTATGAAGATTGTATGCGATCGGCACACCAAAGATAAATCCTCTGGACTCTGTTCCTGCAACTACATCCACATCTACATCCTTCAGGCAGTCCTGCATGGAGTCAATTGCCAGCTGCAGTCCATCTGCATCCTGCAGAACGCTTGTAATATCTCTGAAAATAATCCCCGGTTCCGGGAAATCCGGTATACTTACTACGTAATCTTCAATTTTCTTCATTTCGTTTCTCCTCCAGTGCCTTTTATAGTTATTCAATTTAGTCAAATAATCTATTAACTCATAAATATTTTATAGTATATCACCTTTTTATATCAGAATCAAGTTGCTGTTCATATGCGCAAAGTCGGTTTTAACAATAGTTCTGAATAATGATCTGCAGACTTTCCCGGCCTCTGAACCGATTAATCTCCGGGTAATAGGTGACAGAAATAGTGTCTTTTTGTCTGATAAAGTTCGCAAAATCTTCTGCTTCTCCAAAATAGATTCCTTCCATAGTAACGCCCTGCGGATCAAGAAGTTTTAACTTCACTACATTCTTATTTTTCCCGATAATACTGCTGTCAAGCACTCTCAGGCCTTTTTGTGCAAAGATCGGCTTGGTATTTCCTTTTCCAAAAGGTTCCAGCAATGAGATCTGTTCTATCAGTTCTTTTGTAATATAAGAAACCGGCATTGGCACATCAATCACGACTTTTGGCCGCAGGTCTTCTTCCGTCAGTGTACAGTTTTCATTTAACTGTCTGCGGAACTTCTCTATATTCTCCTCCTCTATAGAAAGTCCTGCTGCCATCGGATGACCGCCGAACTGCACCATCAGATCTGCACATTTTACCAGTTCCTCGTACATGGAATAGCTTTCTATGGACCTGCCGCTGCCTTTCGCGCTTTTTTCACCTTTTGTCAACACAAAGGCCGGTTTATGATATTTTTCCCTGATCCTTCCGGCTATGATACCCGCAAGACTCTCATGACAGTCCGGAAGATAGACTACCAGCACTCTGTCATTCTTCAGTTCTGTTGTCTCTATCAGCTGGATTGCTTCTTCCTTTCCTTTTTCTGTAAGGGCTTTTCTGCTCTGATTCAAAGCTGTCAAGTCCCCGGCAAGTTTCGCTGCTTCTTCCTTTGTCTGTGCATTCAGAAGTGCAAGGGAACGAGCCGCTGTATCCAGTCTGCCACTGGCATTGATACATGGACCAAGTACAAAGCCGATATGATAAGCTGTGATCCTTGCGTCTTCAAGGGCATTGGCACGTATCAGCTCCTGCAGACCTTTGTTTTTCGTATTTTTAAGACGGCGCAGACCTTCTTTTACCAGGATTCTGTTCTCTCCCTGAAGATCCATGACATCCCCTACTGTTGCAATGGCAACCAGTTCATAGTAGTCTTCCAGTTCTTTTTGCGGTACGTCGAAACATTCATAAAGGGCAGTGATATATTTAAAAGCTACCACTGCGCCGCATAAATTCTTATTTGGGTATGGGCAGTCATACTGCTTCGGATTCAGGATCGCATCTGCCGGCGGCAGGATCACTTTACGTTCGCCGTTTTCTTCTCTGTAAGGGATCTCATGGTGGTCTGTGACAATCACTGCCATTCCTTTATCCTTCGCTGTCTGAATCTCTGCAGCGGCAGCAATTCCATTATCGCAGGTTACGATCGTATCTATTCCGTCTGCTTCGGCTCTGTCTATAAGATGTTCATGGATCCCGTATCCGTCAGCTACTCTGTCCGGAATGTAAGTATCCACATCTGCGCCAATCCTTGTCAGACCTTTCAGCAGAATGTATGTAGAGGTCACACCATCAATATCATAATCTCCGATAATACGAATTCTTGCCTGCTGCTGTATTTTTTTCTTCAGGATGTCTACCGCCTTCTCCATATCTTTCATCAGCCAGGGAGATGGGATCTCATCTACTGTTCCAAGCAGATATTCTCTTATCTTCTCATCTCCGATCACATCTCTGTTTCTGATCAGTCTTGCGATCACCGGATCAATATGAAACTGCTGACCGATCTGGTTAAAGTCGGCTTTCTTCGCAGCCACTACCCATTTTTCCATCTATTTTCTCCTTACTAAAACATCCCGGGGCTGTAACACCCCGGGATAATATCTGTCTGGTCATTTCTCCAGACTATTATGTTTGTTTTTATTCAGCATCATCATTCTGCTGATTCTTTGCAGCTTCTTCTGCTGCCAGACGCTCAGCTACTCTTTTTCTGTTTTTCTTCTTTGGCTGAGTCGGGTCTTTCTGTGATACATCACGGGCTTTTTTCGGCTTGGAAGAAGTTTTTCCGGATGCGGAGGCTGTAGCAATCGCCGGCTGTCCTTTTCCTGTAAATTTCTTCTTCATTACATACCATAATGCACCTGTAATGCATACAGAAGAATATGCCCCAACAAGAACACCAACCATCAGAGGTGCTGCAAATTCACGGATAGAAGATACACCCATGATATAAAGAACAGCTACCATAACAAAGGTTGTGAAAGAAGTATAGATACTTCTTGTAAGTGTCTGAGTGATACTTGTATTTACGATCTCTGCCAGATTCTCGCGTGAACCACTCTGCAGATTCTCACGGATACGGTCAAAGATAACGATAGTTGCATTGATTGAGTAACCTACGATTGTAAGCATGCAGGCAATAAATGTGTTACCTACTGATACTCTAGCGATCGCGTAGAATGCAAGTACAACCAGAACGTCATGCAGAAGTGCAAGTACCGCACTGCTTGCAAAACGGATATCTTTGAATCTGAACCAGATGTAAAGAAGCATGCAGATTGTAGCTACGATAACGGCTACGATCGCATCCTGACGCATTTCCTTACTTACTGTAGAAGAAATACTCTCTGTGGAGATTGTGCTGTCATCTACACCGAATTTCTCAACCAGAGCATTCTGAAGTGCTTCACGCTCGCTCTGATTCAGAGAACGTGTCTTGATCACAACCTGATTTGTCCCGACTACTTTTGTAGGCTGAACATTCTTGTCACCTGTGACATCTTCTACAACAGGAGTTACTTCGGAATCAATAGTCTTAATATCCATATCTTCGTTAAATGTAACGGTTGTAGATGTACCGCCTGAGAACTCAAGGCTATAGTTTAATGCTTTATTTCCAGCATGTGAATTGGCAAACATTGCTATCGGTCCGCAAAGGATCAGGATAATGGAAATAATAAAGAATACTTTCTTCTTTCCAAGGAAATCCACTGGTTTACGTTCTTTTGTAGATCCGTAGAATTTCGGATCACGTACGCCAACTGCATAAAGGGCATTTACAACAAATCTGGATACAACCAGTGCTGTAAACATGGAGATTACGATACCAAGGGCAAGTGTATAAGCAAATCCCTTAACAGTACCGGATCCAAGCCACATCAGTACGAAGGATGCGATCAGGGTTGTAATATTTCCATCGAAGATTGCGGAGAAAGCTTTGCTGAAACCGGACTTGATGGAATTTCTTACAGATACGCCTGCACCGATTTCTTCACGGATACGTGCATAAATAATAACGTTGGCATCTACCGCCATACCAATACCAAGGATAATACCTGCGATACCCGGCAGGGTAAGAGTAATATCAAAGGCATTCAGAGTAATCAGCATTAATGATGTATAAAGGATCAGTGCAACACCAGCAACTACACCAGGTACACGGTATACAATGATCATGAAGATAATAACAATGATCAGACCGATCGCGCCTGCAAGAACACTTGTAGAGATTGCTTCCTCACCAAGCTGTGCAGCTACAACACTGGAACGAAGTTCTTCCAGTTCAAGTCCCAGAGAACCGATACGGATATAAGAAGCAAGGTTCTGCGCTTCCTCCAGGTCAGACATTCCGCTGATCTGTGCTTTTCCACCGGAGATCTCTTCATTTACGTTCGGAGCACTGATGATGTTATTATCATATACGATAGCGATCTGCTTGCCTACATTGTTCTTTGTAGCTTCTGCAAATTTCTCTTTACCGCTGTTGTCTCCGTCAGAAGTAAGTGTAAGGCTTACAACGTATTCCTTTGCGCTTGTGCTCTGATTCTGGATGGCACCACCCTGTGCATCTGCCACATCAGAACCTTCCAGAACAACACTTCCGGATTCTTTGATCTCATCCATACTTCTGGAGAGAACATATCCGTCCTGTCCTGTAGTAAAGTTCTGGTTTCCGTCAGCATCTTCTTTTGTGATGAAATACAGGGAACCTGGTTTACCCAGATCATTCAGAATAGTATCTGCATCTGTAACACCAGGGATTTCAACTGTAATACGGTCTGATCCTTCCTGGTATACCTGAGCCTCTGTACTGTACTGCTCTACACGCTTTTGGAGCTTGTAGATCGTATCTGACATCTCTTCGCTTGTCGGATTGCTCTCCTTGGCCTGGTAGGTAATGCTGACACCACCGGCAAGATCAAGACCTGTGTTGATATGTTTTGCTGCACCGGTTCCGGTAGGACCGATACCTACGGCTGCAGTAAAGCAAAAGAACACAGTCAGGATCAGTGTCAGAAGCAGCACTACGATTCCTTTACTTTTTTTCATAGTTCTTTTCCCTTCTTGATTTTTTGTCCGCGGTCATGTTCATCCGCCTGCCAGCCATTTTCTGTTATGATAACAGCCGACGGCGGTATCAGTCAGACAGAATTCTGTCCACTAATCACATGCCAGTGCGGCTTTTATCATGATAGCGCACTCCACACGTTTTCTCTGGAGCTCGCATCCGATTTCATAATTGCCTTTGATATCTCCCTGGAAATGGAATGCATTTGCTGCACATCCACCGCTGCAGTAGAAACGCGCGAAGCAGTCCTTGCAGTCTTTCTTTGTGTAAACGTTGCATCCGCCGAATTCCTTCTGGATCTCCGGTTTTGTGATACCTTCGTCTACATTTCCCATGAGATACTGTTCTTCACCAACGAACTGGTGACATGGGTAAAAATCACCCCAGGGTGTTACAGCCAGGTACTCTGTTCCTGAGCCACAGCCTGACAGTCTCTTGTATACGCAAGGACCGCCTGTAAGGTCGATCATAAAGTGGAAGAAGTTAAATCCTTTTCCTTCTTTCTCTCTCTTGATCATTTCTTTTGCAAGAGTATCATATTCTTCCATGATCTGTGGGATATCCTCCTCACGGATCGCATATTCCTCTGTGTCAGCCGCAACTACAGGCTCTACAGAGATCTGTTTGAATCCAAGATCTGCCAGATGAAGCACATCCTTGGAGAAATCAAGATTATGATGAGTAAAAGTACCTCTTACATAATACTTGTCCTGATTTCTGGAGTCCGCAAACTTCTGGAACTTTGGCATGATCAGATCATAGCTTCCCGCACCTTTTCTGAATGGACGCATGTAATCGTGTACTTCCTTACGTCCGTCTACGCTGAGTACAACGTTGCCCATCTCTTTGTTGCAGAATTCCATTACTTCATCATTCAGGAGAACTCCATTTGTTGTTAAAGTGAAACGGAACTTCTTATTATGAAGCTTCTCCTGCTCTCTGCCGTATTTGACCAGATCTTTTACAACTTTCCAGTTCATCAGCGGCTCGCCGCCAAAGAAGTCTACTTCCAGATTTCTTCTGGACCCGGAATTGGCGATCAGGAAATCCAACGCTTTCTTGCCGACTTCGTAGGACATCAGGGCTCTTCTGCCGTGATATTCGCCTTCTTCGGCAAAACAATAGCGGCAGGCCAGATTGCAGTCATGCGCAATGTGCAGGCACAATGCTTTTACAACGGTCTGCCGGTTGTTTGAAAATTCTTCAATTACATTCTCGTAAACATCTTTTGTAAAAAGCATTCCATCTTCTTTCAGCTTGTTACATTCTTTTACAGATGTTTCGATATCTTCTTTCTTATATTTGTTTCCCAGTTTCTCTGCAATAGCTTCTGCATCAAGGCCTTCTTCCAGATACGGAAGAACCTCATATGTAACTTCATCTACCAGATGGATACATCCACTGTTGATGTCAAGTACGATATTGAAGCCATTGCTTTTGTAACGGTGAATCAGACTTATTTTAACAAAAATCCTTTCTAAGCGTAAGATAAGCAGCGGAGCACTCTCACTCCGCTGCTTATCTCATTTCTCCATAGCTGATCTTATTTCTGCTCGCAGCTCTGGTTTCCTACTGTACAGGAAGTCTTACATGCGGACTGGCAGGAAGTCTGGCACTCGCCACATCCACCTTTCTTTACTGTGTTCTGTAAGTTCTTTGTATTCAGGGTTTTGATATGTTCCATAACTCTATCCTCCTTATGTAATTATATTCTTGGCATAGTATATCATATATTTTTTAATTTTGAAAGCTTTTTTTTACGACAGCATTCCCCCAAGGGTTCCGCCGCCTGCGCACATGAAAAATGTGGTGACTGCATGAGCCATACTCATGTCCCACCGGCCCTTTACCGCAAAAGAAACTGCCAGCAATAATACATAGTAGGTCAGTCCTGTAGCAACACCCCACAGATATTTATCTCTGCGCATGATCCTGCCCGCCATAAAGCCTCCCATAAAACACGCAAGTACATAAACCACAATGATTCCCGCATCTACCGCTGTTTCACCAAGATCAAAAGTGAACAGAAGAAATGCCAGGAGCAACAGTGCAACACCAGTTAATGCATATGCAAATAATAATGACTTTAAAACCACTCTGACTTTCATATACTTCCCTCCTGTTAAACTATATGGAAAGAAAATATGTGTTATTCACGTTTTTTACTTTATTACTTCATTGCCGTTATTTTGCATTCATCTCATGATATATTTTATTGTACCTTTTCTTCAGCAATGCCTTATTTCTTTTTCTTCTTAATAAATACAACCACACCAATGATCACTGCCGCAGCTGCCACAAGAATTACAAATGGAAGAATAGTAGTTGTATCCCCAGTATTTACTGCATTGTTATTCTTTGTAGTCTCATTTGCTGCTGTATTGTCGGTCTGTGAAGAAGAAGCATTGCTGCTGTTATCTGAATCATCATTCACAGATACTGTCCCTGTACTTTCTGAATTAGAAGACTGTTCCTGTGCAGATGTAGAATTTGCCGCTGATGTCGGTGTAGGTGTCACTGTCTCAGAATCGGAAGCGTCAGTATCCTCTCCTCCATCAGGGCCTACCAGCTGTCTGCTTCCCGCAATACCAAATGGGCTAAAGGAATGTGTACTGAATACCATGATATTATCATCTACACTTGGAATAATCGTTTCAGTTGCTCCATTATCCAGCAAATGTTCGATCGTATACTGATATCCTGATTTTACCGGGACAGTTACACTGATATACTCTCCACTTGGAATCTCATATTCTGTATCATTCTGCAGATCCCAGAGTTCAAATTCATAAGACTGAAAGATCATTGCATCTGATTCATTGGTAAACTGATAGCTGTCTCCGCTGGATACTCTGAACTGAACATACCAAGGAAGATTAATACCGCTTACTGTAATTCCATCACAGGTATGGTTAACTTCAGCTCTTGCCTCTTTCTCTTCCTCTGAAAGATCATCCTCTGCATCAGTCGGGCGGTCATCTTTCTCATCTGGCAGTACCGGATTGTCAAAAATATTGTCATCTCCGCTGTTCTTATCATCTGAAGTATCTTCCGTATTATCTTTATCCTGCTCAGGATCCTCCACAGGTTCTAATTTACCTGTAACTTCTTCATCTGAAGAATCTTTATCATTCTTAGTTTCGTCTTTGGTGTCACCTGTTTCCTCTTTGCTATTGTCTTTATTCTCTTTCTCGTCCGCACTTTTCTTATCGTTTTCGATATCTTTATTCTCTTTATCCTCTTTCTCAGCAGCAGGAGTTTCTGACGGTGTTTCTGTAATCTCAGGATCCTCTGACGGAGCTTCTGCATCATCAGTCTTCTCTTTGTCTGCGTCATCACTGCCATTTACTACCACATTGATATATCCGACCACAGCTCCTGCCTCCGGATTCCATCCATCTACATGACTTAAATCCTGTCCCTCTCCTGGAATGAGCAGTACTTCGCATGCCTGTACTTTCTCCGTCGGAACAAAACTTCCATCTGCCCATTCAAAAGTCCCATACTCAGTTATAGGAAGACTGACATTTGCAAGTTCTGTCGGCTGGTCAATTGTGATATTATCCGGTATTACTGTACCTGATGTACTCTCCTGTGCTTCTGTTGCACTGACAGGTTCTGTGACAACCGGCACACTTCCTCCGATCAGTGTTGCTGTTAAAGCTGCTGCCGCCAGAATTCCCATTTTCTTTCCTGTTAATTTATTCTTATTTATTTTAATTGTATTATTAGACATCTCGCACCTCTGTTTACATTTATCCTTTATGTTCAACTGTATATTTTCATCTATCATTTTCAAATATTACTTTCAAAACCAGCCCGAAATTTATAAATTTTCTATTCCCGGCTATAACTTTGATTCTTTATCGCATAAGGTCAGGATTCAATAACTTTCTATTCCCGACCAATTTCTAAGGATTGCTCTGCCATAAATCAGTTTTCGCACTCCTTATATTATGTGACATGTTAATATCGCATATTTATATATTATCAAACTTTTATTATTTTGTAAATATTCTGTAATATTTTTTTTGAATTTAACCGAATGAATTATAACACAACTTTTACTTTTTCAACACCCCTTCCTTTAATTTTTTTTACATTTTCTGGTATTATTACTGTTCATATTCTACCAGACAACATGCTTTACAATTCCTTAAAACAGGAGTCTGCCTGTAACTTTTTCTTTTCTTGCTTTTTTTCCAGAAATCATGTATATTTTCTTTAAACATTTTTGAAAGAATCCATCAATAAGATATCATTAACAGGTAAAGGAGTGAACAAATATTGGATTCAGGTATCATTTTTCAAGCGGTAGCAATTGTAATACTGATTGCTCTTTCTTCCTTTTTTTCTTCTGCGGAAACCGCTATGACAACTGTAAATAAAATCCGCATACAGTCTCTTTCCGAGCAGGGAGACAAACGGGCCATTATTTTGGAAAAAGTAATTTCAGACGCACCGAAGATGCTCAGTGCTGTTTTAATTGGAAACAACATTGTAAATATGTCCGTTTCTTCTCTTATGACCACACTTACCATAAAAGTTCTTGGCAATGCTTATGTTGGAATTGCAACCGGTATCCTGACCTTGCTGATTTTGATCTTCGGTGAAATCACCCCTAAGAACATGGCAACCATCCATGCCGAAAAGCTTTCTCTTGCTTATGCCAGAATCATCTACGGACTTATGTTTATTCTTACTCCGGTAGTATTTATCGTAAATAAAATTACAGCAGGAGTGCTGATCCTTTTCCATGTTGACCCGAATGCAAAGACAAATGCCATGACCGAACATGAACTACGAACTCTTGTTAATGTAGGTGAAAAAGATGGTATTATCGAAAACGAAGAAAAACAGATGATCTATAATGTATTCGATTTCGGTGATTCCACTGCAAAAGATGTTATGATTCCGCGAATTGATATGACATTTGTAGATATCAACTGTACCTATGATGAACTTATGGCTATTTTCAGCGAGGATATGCATACCCGTTTCCCGGTCTATGAAGATAATACAGATAACGTAATCGGTATTATTAATATGAAGGATCTCCTCATTTATCCAAAAGAAAAGCCATTTGCGATCCGCAACATTCTACGTGAACCATACTTCACTTATGAATACAAAGCTACCGCAGATCTGATGATCGAAATGCGTAAGGCATCCGTCAATCTGGCGATCGTCCTTGACGAATACGGTGCTACTGCCGGTCTGGTCACATTGGAAGACTTGCTTGAAGAGATCGTTGGTGAAATCCGTGATGAATATGACGAGAATGAAGTCGAAGATATCAAAGAAATCCAGCCAGGCAGAGAATATGCCGTACAGGGTTCTGCCAAACTGGATGACATTAATGATGCCCTCCACATTCACCTGGAATCCGAGGATTACGACTCTATCGGCGGATACATTATCGAACAGCTTGACTGTCTGCCAAAAGATGGTCAGTCCGTCACTCTGGAAAGTGGCATTCGTTTAGTCGTTGACCGTATTGACAAGAACCGAATCGAACTTGTCCATATCTGGCTTCCTGAAAAAGAGCCGGAAACCGAAAAATAACTTTAGTCTCTCTCCAGCATCAGTGAAAACTGTTTCACGATTCTGGAGAGTTCTCCTGTAACCGCATCAATTCCTTCTTCATTCTCTCTCCAGTTATCTCTGGTAATCCCATCTGCATCTACGGGCACAACATAGAATTCTGTATCAGGATACAGAAG
Source organism: Blautia sp. HCP3S3_D9 (assembly GCF_052063845.1). Taxonomy (NCBI): domain Bacteria; kingdom Bacillati; phylum Bacillota; class Clostridia; order Lachnospirales; family Lachnospiraceae; genus Blautia; species Blautia sp. HCP3S3_D9. Next base: position 7,814 of record NZ_JBQHWS010000065.1, on the reverse strand, counting down.
CTCATAATACATCAGACATCTTCTTGCATGATAAGATTTACAGCACAAAATTGCCTTTCTAATCTCTAGTCCTGCCTGATCCGTCACCTGTCTGGAATGGATTGCATTCTCATAAGTAAAAGTTGCATGATCTTCCTGCAGGATTTTCTTCTCCGGTACTCCACTCTTTATAAGAACATCTTTTAGAAACTCCCACTCTGTCTCATAGTTTCCATTATAAATATCACGTTTCTTTAATACACCGGAAAAATTCCCATTTACCACGCTATATCTTCCACTTGGCAAAACCCAATCCGCCAGTCCGGCTCTGTAAAGTTCTGCCGCCTGCTCTGCCATCTGCGGATAGCTATTCCCGGGTACAAAAATAATATCTGATTTCTCCGGTTTATTTTCTACAAAAACAAAATCTTCAGCGTTTTTTAAAAAATTCATATATGCATTGTTCATTGTTTTACCTCTTTTTCTGTCTGTACCGTAAAGATAAATATCCCTTTTACTGCTTTGCAGCTGATTTAAGTCAAGCGGATAAAATCATCCTCCTCGCTACTTGCTCATAACTAAAGCTGCTCCGCAGTTTTGGTTAAATTATATCATAACTCCTTTTTGTAATGCAGTCTTTTTGCCTGAATATGCCAAAAAATTTATCTCTCCTTTGGTCTCAAACGGATATTAGCAGCTTACCTGATCCGCCTAAATTATTTCGTTACAATAATCGTACTATATCCATCATCTCTGAGTCTCTGCTCCATATTTACTGCATTATTAATCTGTTGATAAGCCCCTGTCTGCACTTTATATAACCCATCTTCATGTAAAAGAAATGACGGATAACCTTTTTCCAACAATTCATACAGCATGCGGTCTGCATTCTCTCTCTTTCTAAATACACCTGTCTGTACTCTATAATAAAGTGGTTCTTCTACTGTCTCTTTATCCAACGTTCCCAGAATTGCATCTGCAATTCCCTGTGCAATCTCATTAAATTTCTCATTAAACAGTTTATTATCGTCATCCGAATTAATAAATCCTGTTTCGATCAAAAGTGCAGGCATTCTGGTTCGCCTGAGAACTACAAGTCCCGGGCGTTCTTTCACACCAATTTCCCGAAAGCCCACTTCACCCAAAGCCCCCAGAATATTCTCCGCCATCTGATATTTAATACCGCTTTTATCATATATCAGCACTTCTGCACCGTTATACTGATTATCTTTTGGACTACTATTTCGATGAAATGAAATAAAATAATCCACACCTGCCTGATTTGCAAGCTGTGCTTTCTCAAATGGTGTCTGATAAATGTCTGTAGTTCGTGTATAAGAAACATCGATTCCATTGTTCTTTAAGATTTCTCCTACAGCAAGTGCAAGCCTGAGATTGTCGTTTTTTTCCTGTCTTCCTTTATATACAGCACCCGGATCCTGGCCTCCATGACCTGCATCCAGCATGATCGAATATGCCATAATGACACTCTGCCTTTATTCACTTCCTCTGTATACTATATGTAAGAGAAATATTATTGTGCAATCCGCTTGACTTTTAGGTATTAAAGCGTTATACTTTAAACCATTAAAGCCATTTGGTATAAAAATTATTTATCAGGAGGATATATAAATATGAAAAGAAAAGCATTAGCAATTACTCTTGCAGCAGTTATGGCAATGGGAACATGCGCAGTAACAGCAAGTGCTGCTGACGGAGATACATATACGATCGGTATCTGCCAGCTTGTACAGCATGTAGCTCTTGACGCTGCAACACAGGGCTTCAAAGATGAAGTTACCAAAGAACTTGGTGAAGACGCAGTTACATTTGATGAGCAGAACGCACAGGGCGATTCCAACACCTGTTCTACAATCGTTAACAGCTTTGTTTCCAACAATGTCGACCTGATCCTTGCGAACGCAACTCCGGCTCTTCAGGCTGCAGCAGCCGGAACAAGCGATATCCCGATTCTTGGAACATCTGTTACAGAATACGGTGTTGCGCTTGGACTTGATGATTTCGACGGAACTGTAGGTGGAAATATTTCCGGAACAGCAGACCTTGCACCACTTGATGAGCAGGCTGCAATGCTTAACGAACTCTTCCCGGATGCAAAAAATGTCGGACTTCTCTACTGCTCCGCAGAGGCAAACTCCCAGTATCAGGTAGATACAGTAAAAGCTGCTCTCGAAGAACTCGGATACACATGTGAATATTACGCATTCTCTGATTCCAATGATCTTTCTTCTGTTGTTACAACAGCTGCAGATGCAAGTGATGTTATCTATGTACCTACAGACAACACTGTTGCATCTAACACAGAGATCATCAACAATATCTGCCTTCCGGCAAAAGTTCCGGTAATCACAGGTGAAGAAGGTATCTGCAGCGGATGCGGTGTTGCAACACTTTCCATCAGCTACTATGACCTTGGCGTTACAACCGGTAAGATGGCTGTTAAGATCTTAAAAGACGGCGAGGATATCTCTACAATGCCAGTTGAATACGCACCGAATTTCACAAAAGAATACAACAAAGATATCTGTGAAGAACTCGGCATCACTGTTCCGGACGATTATGTAGCGATCGGAGAAGCTGCTGATGACACAGAAGAAGCATCTGATGACGCAGACGCAGCAGACGAATCCGCTGATGAAACTGCAGAAGATGATGCTACTGAAGAAGCTGCTGAATAATTCTGAACAAAAATTTAACTTATATACGATCAGCGGGAAAGGCATTTATGTCTCTCTCGCTTTTCGCATCTCAACAGGAGGAAATTACAAATGCAAATTATGACATTAATCGCTGCACTTCCGGGTGCAGTCGCACAGGGTCTGATCTGGGGAATCATGGCAATCGGTGTTTATCTTACATTCCGTATTCTCGACATCGCAGACCTTACCGTTGACGGTACAATGTGTACCGGCGGTGCAGTATGTATTATGATGATGCTCTCCGGACACAACGTCTGGATTTCTATGCTGGCAGCTACCCTCGCCGGAATGCTTGCCGGTCTTGTAACCGGAATTTTCCATACATTTATGGGAATCCCTGCAATCCTTGCCGGAATCCTGACCCAGCTGTCTCTGTATTCCGTCAATTTGAAGATTATGGGAAAGGCCAATCAGGCCATCAATGTTGATAAATATAATCTTCTGGTTTCCCTGCGTCATATTAAAAATACATCCCTTTCCAAGAACACCATCTTTATCGTAGCAGTTATGTGCATCGTATTGATCGCCATTCTGTACTGGTTCTTCGGAACAGAGCTTGGATGTTCTCTCCGTGCAACTGGATGTAACCCAAATATGTCCCGTGCACAGGGTATCAACACCAACATGAATAAAGTTCTCGGACTTATGATCTCCAATGGTCTGGTAGGACTTTCCAGTGCACTCCTTGCACAGTATCAGGGATTCGCAGACGTCAACATGGGACGTGGTTCTATCGTTATCGGTCTGGCTGCTGTTATTATCGGTGAAGCAATCTTCGGTCGTATTTTCCGCAACTTTGCTCTTCGCCTGACAGCTGTTATCCTTGGTTCCATCCTGTACTATCTGGTACTTCAGGTCGTTATCTGGATGGGTATTGACACAGACCTGCTGAAAATGCTGTCTGCGATCGTGGTTGCCCTCTTCCTCGCATTCCCATACTGGAAAGGCAAATACTTCAACAAACCAGTAAAAAGGGGAGGTAAATAATCATGCTGGAGCTTAAAAATATCTATAAAACTTTTAATCCGGGTACTATCAATGAGAAACGTGCCCTAAACGGACTGAACCTGAAGCTGAATGAGGGCGATTTCGTAACAGTTATCGGTGGAAATGGTGCCGGTAAATCTACTATGTTAAATGCAGTTGCAGGAACTTGGCCAGTTGATGAAGGTCAGATTCTTATCGATAACATTGATGTCACCAAGCTTTCCGAACATAAACGTGCCGCTTATCTTGGTCGTGTATTCCAGGATCCGATGACAGGAACTGCCGGTACCATGGGTATTGAAGAAAACCTTGCCCTTGCCAAACGTCGTGGAAAATCCCGTCTTCTTCGTCCGGGAATCACAAAAGCAGAACGAGAAGAATACAGAGAATTGTTAAAAATCCTCGGACTTGGTCTGGAAGACAGACTTACTTCTAAAGTAGGTCTCCTCTCCGGTGGTCAGAGACAGGCGCTTACCCTTCTCATGGCAACTCTTCAGAAACCCAAACTGCTGCTTCTGGATGAGCATACTGCTGCCCTCGATCCTAAGACAGCAGCAAAGGTTCTCGAGATTACTGATATGATCGTAAACCGTGATCATCTCACAACTCTGATGATCACCCACAACATGAAAGACGCTATTGCACACGGTAACCGCCTGATCATGATGATGGAAGGTAAAATTATTCTGGATATTCAGGGCGAAGAAAAGAAGAAACTGACTGTCAAAGATCTTCTCGATCAGTTTGAACGCGCCAGCGGAGAAGAGTTCAGTAATGACTCTGCACTGCTTGGATAATTACCAAAAATATTATTAAAACATTTCTTTTATATGAGAGTACTCTTTAGTGGAGTGCTCTCATTTTTCAGATTTTAAAGTCCTTTTTTATCAGGCTAATGTACCAACCAGTTGATTTTTGAACAATCTCATATCTAAATTTCTTGTTTCTGTGTTATTGCTGGTTACCGCAGCCGCTGCGTCTCTTTCCAACTTGTCTGCGTACTGGTTTTCTGCTGTTTTCATAAATATCGGTTTTCTTTTTATATTTTATGATTACTTTTATTCTTTATCATCCAACGAAGTTACGCAAATGAATTTATGTGTTTCCCGATTATACTGATAAATTCTTGATGTCAGATAATCTTCCTTAGGCGTTGCCTCCTTAATTGTATCTTGCAGAACACACTGCAGATCTTCAGGTTCCACAAATCTATCATTGTGGATCATTACCTCATGTACACTAGTAAATACCATATAGAAATCCGAATCCAGCATATACGCCAATTGCTCTGCCACTCCCGGCAGGAACACTGCAACCGCTCCGTTCGTCTTCTTAGTAGTACTCAGGCAGTTTCCCATTGCATCCTTCTTCAGTTCACATTTATCTCCCAGATTCATGAAGCTTTCCCCTTCATACTCCGGATTAAAAATCATCTGTTCCCATCTGTAGATTCTCGGTGGACTCATAAAATAGGTATTAAGAAGAGCCTCTTTAAATACCTCGTCGCAGTCTTTTCCCCACTGTTCCAGCATTCCCAGGCGAATTTTCGTACTTGTCACACATCCCTCATATTCTGTAACTTTCATATAAAGAACCAACGCAATATCGCCCAGAGTCTTATAAACTGCATCCTGCAGATCTGCTTTATACTTATTTGCATTTAACAATCGAATAAACAGACGTGGTTTCGTTTTCTCGTAATCTTTGATCACCCTTGTCTTCTCATAAATATCTGCTTTCTTGATTCGTTTCAGATCATCCGTAATTTCGGTCATAATCTCTTCAAAAGAAGTGCCACTCTGGTAAGAATTAAAAAGTTCCTGGGTATAAAGTCCACAGACTTCCCATGCATCATCATGTTCAGCAAACTTCACCAGCAGTCTGTCCCCTACAGGCGCAAACCTCCCGCCTTCTTTCTCAAAAGAAATATTCTCTCTTGGAATTCCTGTAGCCTCATAAATACCAATCTCTAGTTTCTCTACGAATGTTTCATAGTCTTTCTGCATATTCAGTTTCCTTTCTTTACTTTGAAAATAATGCGGGCAGGATGCCCTTGATTTGAATGTTGACTCCCTTTCGGGAAAAAGAAATAAGGGAGCGAAAGCCCCCTTAAGAGTCGCTGTAGACATAGTATAGAATAGTCCCAGCTATTTGTAAAGTAAATTTCATCGACAAAACATTTTACAGTTTCTTTCTATCTTTCAGATATTTCAGAAAAGCCTCACAGCCCTCCACTACATCTGAATATGTGACATCAAATCCACCTGTATACCACGGGTCTGCGATATCTCTTGGATGATCACTATAATCCAGCAGGAGCTTTACTTTTCCTTCCGGATCAGATTTCAATATTCTCAGCATATTCTTCAAATTCCAGTGATCCATGCCAAGAATATAATCGTACTTATCATAATCTTCCTTCGTCAGCTGCACCGCACGTTTGCCCTTACAACCGATTCCATGCTTCGCCAGCTCCTCTCTCGCCGGCGGATATACCGGATTCCCAATTCCATTCCAGATTTCCTCGGTGCTGGTTGCAGCAGATGCGATATAAAACCTGTCTGAAAGACCTTGTTTAGAAACCATGTCTTTAAAAATGAATTCTGCCATTGGTGAGCGGCAGATATTGCCGTGGCAGACAAATAACACACTTATCATTGCTTAAAACTCCTTGAAATGCTGTATTTACGCTGTTTGCAGGCATTTTCCGATAATCTTCAATCCTGTCATTTTCCTGCATATCACAGCATAAATTCGTATATTTTCTTATCCAAATTTAGTAACTTCTTAGTAATAATCAGCCTGGAAAACAGGCTTTCTAAGAACCTTATAATCAGATTATTCTTAATTCTTTTTTCTATTATTTTATCATACTATGCCAGTTTTGCAATCCTATTCATCTCTTCTTTTGCATCAATTAATCCCAGATGCGTATATACATTTAACGTAACCCCTATATCAGAATGTCCCATTAAATATTGGAGTGCTTTCGGATTCATTCCAGCTTTCGCCATATTAGAACAATATGTATGCCTACATACATGAGGCGTGATCTTTGGCATTTGTTCCTCATGAGTACGATTATACTTTCCTAACGCCCACTGAAAATGTTTTTCCCAATGGAGTGCTACCTCAGGCATATCTTTTTTATCCAGGAATAAGAATCGACTATATCCATCTATAATCGGCTCAACCCTTACTTTTTTACGGTTTTTCACAATCTGTTCAAAACATTCATAAACTTCATCTGTCATCGGCAACATTCGTGTTCCACTTGAAGTTTTGGTATCTTCAATGACGTACTGCATTCCTCTGGTTCTCTGAAGCTGATGATTCACATTGATTTTTCTCTCCTGAAGATCAATATCTTTCACTGTCAATCCACAAAACTCAGAAATACGAAGTCCAGTCTTAAACAAAATAAACATTCCATTATAGTATTTTGAGTAATGGTCATCATTTCGGATAAACTCCAGAAATAACTCTTCCTGTTCTTTTGTAATTGCCTGTCTTGTAACACTGTCATTTACGACAACTGTACATAATTGAAATTCAAAAGGATTCTTGCGCAGTAAATCATCTTCAACTGCCATCTGAAATGCAGGTCTTACAATTCCACGCACACTGTGAATGGAACTGTATCCTCTTCCATCTGCTTGCAGCTTAATAAACCATGCTTTTGCATCCGACAATTTTATTTTATCTATTCTTCTGGTTCCGAATTCTTCTTTTTTTATTATATTGATCACAAAATCATAGTTCGCCTGAGTATTATGACGAACCCCCTTTTTTTGTCCAATATATTTTTGAACCAAATCCAAAACTGTTAAATTTCCTCCGTAAGGTACTATACCATCATGTAAATCTCTTTGGATATTCTTTTCTTTTTCCCTTAGAGCTAAGCATGGTCTGCATCCAGTTGGCAGAGAATCTGTTGGCTCTAATTTCCAACTATACAAAAACTTCTGCTTTCCATAACAATCTGTATATACAAACGCATATCTTCCATCTTTTCTCTGACTTTCTCCGTTTCGTAAAATTCGACCTTTTTTATCCCGTCGTTTTTGGTCACGTTTTGTTTTACCCAAACGTCTTCGCCCCTTTCTACGAAGAAGCCCTAGCACGATA
>NZ_JBQHWS010000064.1:0-20974 GCF_052063845.1 Blautia sp. HCP3S3_D9 | reverse complement strand
CAATGACACTGAAGATGAGTTTACTTCGGAACAGACAGATGATGATTTCTTTTCGGATGAAAAGGAAATGCCTTCTGTTCAGGAGGGGGACACGTTGGTTGCAAATGCAGGTCAGGGAATAACAGCTGGTACTTCCACATATTCCTCAAAGTCTTCCTTTGGCCGGAGAAAGGCTCTTTCCCAGCTTCAGGGTATGGGAATCAACAGCGGATCTTACAGCTGGAACTGGGCAAATCCTGAATATACTTCTTACTATACAGATGAGACAGGAAATCTTCACATTGTTGCCTGGAAAGATCAGACTTTATATGATGCCACCTGCAATTCCGATCTTAATGTTACCAATGTAACAACAGTAAAGCTTCCGCTTCCATTGTGGGGAGGATTCTATGCTGCACCAGACGGGAATTTTTATGTTGCAGTAGGGCAGAAGAATCTGAACGAAGACAACAGCATAACGGCTGTCCGGATTCTCAAATATAGCCGTGCCTGGAAACTGCTTGGTGCAACGGACATTGGTGGCGGATATACAAATATGTTTGAAGGAATCTACATTCCTTTTGATGCTGCTTCCCTGCGCATGACCCAGATCGGTTCTACCCTGATTGTCCATACAGGACGGGAAATGTATGGAATGGAAGGAATACACCATCAGAGTGATATCACTTTTGTCATCAACACTCAGGATATGACGCTTATTAATTCAGATATGCCTTATTGCAGCCATTCCTTTAATCAGTTTGTTGTAAATGACGGTTCTCATGTATATTTTTTGGATCATGGGGATGCTTATTACAGAGGTCTGATCCTGTCTTCCTTCTCCGCATATTCCGGCGGATATATCGCTCAGGATCGTGCGGTAAATATCTTTCCTTTTATGGGGGCTACAGGTGATAATTATACCGGATGCGAGGTAACCGGATTTTCTCTGGCGGGAAATAATCTGATCACAGTAGGCAAGTCTGTTCCCCATGGTTTTGCTGTGAATGGACAAACCGGATATGAGAATCTTAACAAAAATATCTTTATGATAATCACAGATAAGAACAGTATGGCTTCCAGATTTATCTGGCTCACTCAGTATTCACCGTCAGGAGCAGAAATAACTCTGACGGAACCAAAGCTCATCCCGACAGGAAATAATCAGTACGCAGTCCTTTTCTCAGAGGAAACCTCCAACCAGAGCGTTCTGCATTATCTCCTTATGGATATGTCCGGAAACGTAATATTATCCAAGTTATACAAGAATGTAACGATCCAGACGGATTCCCAGCCGATCTTATGGGGACGTAATATTGTATGGGTATCCGGAAATTATGATAACGGCAACTATGACAGTTCCCGCACATACCTGTATGAAATCCCCGTAGTGACAACTCCACTTAATGGAATTGCTCTGAACCAGACAGATCTGACAATTAACGAAGGCAATACACAGAAGCTCACACCTTCCTTTACACCATCTAACTCTGATGATGTAAAAGACGTGGTCTGGACAAGCAGTAATCCTGGGGTTGCGTCTGTCTCAGAGGATGGAACCATTCAGGGGAACGGTTATGGTCAGGCAGTAATCACTACTTCTGCCGGAGATTTTCAGGCCCAGTGTCAGGTGACGGTAAAGGTATCTGAGAACAACACACCACTGACAAAACCTGTGCTGAAACTTTCCCAGAAATCTGCAGATCAAATACATTTAACCTGGAAAAAGGTTCCGGGTGCCAAAGGATACCAGATTTACTGCAAGACAGATTCCCAGTCTTCTTATAAGCGGATAAAAACTCTGAAAACAGGATCCCTCAGTTTCGATGCAGCTGTAGTACCGGGCGTAACCTATTCATTTAAAGTCCGTGCTTATGGAACCAACGCAAGTGGAAAAAACAAATATTCTAAATTTTCAGCGGTGAAATCAAGAAAAGCTGCTGTCCCGGCTCCATCTAAGGTTTCATGTAAAATGAGTAACGGTGGTACAGAGGTTTCCTGGACAAAAGTAGCCGGTGCTTCCGGATATGTGATTTACCGCAATGGTTCCGCTGCCAAAACAGTGAAGTCCTCTGTCTCAACCTGGAAAGACACAAAAGCTTATGATTCCCAGACAGGCATGTACTGGGTTTATAACTATTATGTAAAAGCTTTTAAGACAGTAAACGGTAAGCGAATATACAGTAAGCCCACAAAAACGATAAATCTTTACTCGTAAATTATAAAACTACAAAAAGCACTATCACTTTGGTAAATAAAGTATAAAACAGGGCAGTCTCATCGGCAAAATCTTTGCCGGGAGGCTGCCCTGAGTATTTGTCTTATTTCACTTCTACTAATTCAATCTTAAAGTTAAGTTCTTTTCCTGCCATTTCGTGGTTTGCATCAAATGTAATGTTTTTCTCATCCTTAGCTGTCACTTTAACAGGGAATGGCTGACCGAACTGGTTTGACAAGTATACCTGCTGGCCAACTGTCAGGTCTTCGGAACCTGGAAGCTGGGCGATTTCCATAGTGAAGATAGCGTTTGGATCTGCCATACCGTATGCTTCTTCAGGCATAAGGTGAACATCAATGATCTGACCAACTTCCATGTCAGCTACAGCAGCATCAAACCCTCTGATCATCTGGCCTGCACCGCAGATGAATTCCAGCGGTTCGCCACGGTCGTAAGAAGAATCAAACTGTGTTCCGTCATTGAAAGTTCCTCTGTAATGTGTGCGGCAGGTTTTTCCTACATTGCGTCCTGTAAGCTGTGGCTGTGATCCGCCACATCCACCGCATCCGCCACCACAGCTGTCTCCACAGGAGTGTCCCTCCTCATGGCTGCCACAGGAATGCCCTTCTTCATGATGGTGATGGTCGCAGTTGGCTCCGGAAGACACTAATTCGCCTTTTAAATAGCTTTCAACTGCCTGATCAGTATTTCCCTGGGCTCCGGCGCATAATTCGATTCCTGCCTCTGTGAGAGCTGTCTGAGCACCACCGCCGATGCCACCGCAGATCAGAACATTTACACCCTGCTCAGCAAGCAGACCTGCAAGTGCGCCATGTCCTGTACCGTTAGAACCGATCACTTCACTGGAAACTACTTTGTTGTCTTCCACTTCATAAACTTTAAAAGACTCTGTTTTTCCAAAATGCTGAAAAATCTCTCCATTATCATATGTTACTGCAATTTTCATTTAAAAAATCCTCCAAATTATTTTTTATACCCATTCAGTCCAGTATAAACTGTCTGTGCCACAAAAGCAAGGCTATTTGATCAGGTAATTCTCAATTCCATTTGCAATTCCCCGTACCATTTTTTTCTGATAAGAACTCTGCTGCATACGGCGGTCTTCGGAGGGATTGCTCATATATCCCATTTCGATAATCGTTGTCGGAACTTTGCTCCAGTTGTTTCCGGTCATAGAGTCTGTTTCCCAGACGTATTCTTTTCTGCATCCTGTAGCTGACACATATGCATTGAGTACAGCCTCAGAAAGAGCTTTGTTTTTTCTGTACATAGATGAAATATAAGGACTGTTTCTGGTTGTACAGATAGTCAGTGCTCCACTGATAGAGGAATTATCACTTCCATTGGCATGGATACGGATATACGCATCTGCATTTGCCTTATTCGCCACTTTTGCGCGGTCAATGCAACTGAGAGCTACTTTACTGTTGGTTCGGGTCATTATTACCTTAAACCCTCTTTTCTGAAGAAGAGTTCTTAACTGGAGACCGATACTCAGGTTAAGTTTATATTCCTCCACACCTGTAGCAACACCCTGAGTTCCGGAAGTATCTTTCTCCTTTAATTGACCGGAACCAGGACCAAGGGGCTCATAACCGCCGGCAACGACAGCAGAATGCCCCGGATCCAGTACAACAACAGGAGTCCAGACCCCCTTACTGTTAATCTTTCGTCCATTTACAGTCTGATTGATACGCATTCTTCCGGTCTGTTTGCCAAAATACCTGAAACGGTTATGAATACGATGCCACCCTGTAAGCATGGTACCGTCTACTGCAAAACAGTAATAATACTTACCGATTTTGTGCAGGTCTGTCAGCTTTTTGCCATTTTTATAATAATATTTTTTTCCACCAGAGGTTTTCCAGCCGGTAAAAGTGCTATTGACGGATGCTGCCTGGACCTCTGTAAAATCTACAACAGGCAACGCTATGATCAGGAGAAGAATACATAAGAGCCAGATAAAACATGATTTTCTTTTCTTCATACATGACTTCCTTTCATATAGAAATATTTTAAGTAATGGTCTGTATATTGATTATACCATAGGATTATCCGGGAATGTGGAAAAAACTCCTAAAAAGAAAGACTCCGGTCGCAATGACCGGAGCCTTCTTTTTAGGAATCTGTATTATTTACCCAAATGGATTATTTAACAGTAGCCTTTTTCAGGTTTGACCATGAGCTGAATACCTTGCTTCCATCTTCAGAGGTTCTGTTGAATGCATGCATTCCAACTACCCATGTGCCTGCTGGTACATTCTTGAATGTAGCTGTTACTGTACCTTCTTTGAGGTTCAGTACTTTGTGATCGCCATAGTGATACGGACGTGTCTCACCGTTTTCTTTCTTGGAAGATGTTCCAAGTACTACGTCGTAACCAGTTGCGTTTGCAGCTGCTTTGTATGTTACTTTGATAGTAGAACCGCTTACTTTTACGTTTGTGATAACCGGAGCATCTGGTGTGATAGCTGTTACAGAGAATGGATAAGCATTAGACCATTCGCCAAATACTTTCTTTCCGTTCTCATCACGTTTCCAAGCGTGGCAGTATGCATAGTAAACACCCTTCTGTACATATTTGAATGTAGTAGAAGTCTGAACCTGGTTCTTGTTTACAGAAGCGTAATCTTTGTTTGTGATGCAGTCACGATCTGTAGAAATTACATAATCATAACCTGTAGCATTATCAACATCTTCAGAAAGAACTACAGTTGCTTTGTTACCAACAACCTTAACATCGGAGATAACCGGAACACCAACTGTTGCGACATCAACATCCTGTACTTTAGAACCTGTGTAGTATTTGCTGTCAGCTTTAGCTGTAACAGTTACTTTCTTTCCATCTTCACTGAATGCTACATCATATTCGCTGGATGGAACAACTACAGTACCGTTCATAACGGTAACTTTCTTGTTTTCAGAATCTACAGAAACAGTAGTATTTGCAAGATCTTTCTTTGTTACATTCCATGTAAGATTTTTGCTGATTGTTAAAGCTTTATTATTTTTATTTGTAGTTGTATAAGCGCCATTACCTGTAATTGTAACATCTTTCTGTGTATATTTACCAATCTTTGTTACTTCTGTTGTTACAGTATAATCCTTACCCTGAACAAGTCTTTCTTTAGTTCCAGGTTTAACAACAACTACTTCTGGTTCAACTGTAAGACCGCCAGCATATTCAACATCAGAAATCTTCTGGATCCAATCTGTAGAAATAACGCCTTCGCCTTCAATATAGTATGTCATGGTAGCGATAGCTGTCTTCTTACCATCTTTATTAACCTTAGCATAATTTCCAAGGCCATAAGCAACAACTGTAGCTACACCTGCATTAACATTGTCAGTGTATACTAATTCATAGTCTTTGCCTTCTGTAAGGACTTTACCATCTTTATCATTTTTAAGAACATATTTTGTCTTAAAGGAATCAATGGTAATTGCAGATCCTGTATAGTATGCACCTGTTTCTTTAACATTAAGTGGGGTCTTAGGATTAGCTTTTGTACCACCGAGTTTGGATTCAAAATGTCCGGTTAACTGGTTTGGAGTAACTTTGAATGTTCCGGTATATTCACCTTCAACATTCTGGCTTCCTGCTACTGCTTTGATAGTGAAGGTGTAAGAACCAACCTCTACAGCGTTCTCATCATAAGTAATTGTGTAATCACCAATCTTTCTAATCGGATCATATAGTGTTAAAGGCTTATTTCCAATCTTAACTGTTGCAACGTTTGGTTTCTGAGCAGTTCCGATGTATTCAACATCATAATCTGCTTTACCTACATTATTCAGTACAGTTGCATTAGCAAGATTTGCTTTTGCGATTGTGTAGTCAATAGTAAGTGTTCCTGTATAATTGCCAATACCTTTAACTGTTACATGAGCAACACCTGCATTTGTACCTGTTTTGCTTGCGATAGAGTAGTCAACACCCTCAACTAATGTTGTGTCGCCATCTTTAATAACTAACTTCGGCTCAATCTTCTCGCCAGTATATACATAGCTTCCTTCTACAGTTCCTGTGCATTTGGAAATATCCTTTGCAACGATTGTGGAAGAAATCTCTTTATATGCATATCCATCTTTATTAACAATGCCGCCATCGATGGTATAGTTCTTATTGTTGAATACTACAACACCTTCAGCAGTATCACCAATTCCTTTAGTTGCTTTTTTATTTGTTGTTACAGTATAATCAGCTGCAGGAACTTCTTTAGAACCAACAACAACTTTAGCTTCTACATCATAGCTGTTCTTTCCCGGAACAACTTCAATGTTCTTGCCTTCTACTGTAGCTTTTGCCTGAGCAATAACAAATGTATACTGGATTTTTCCAGAATAGCTTCCTTTGAATGTCAGTGTGATAGTTGCATCCTTCTTGCTTACAAATTTAGAATCTGTGTTATCAGTATAAGTAAGATCATAATCAGTTCCCAGAACAAGTTTCTGATCTGCTACAGTTGCAGATTTTGCAAGTACCAGATTAGAGAAAATGTCTTTTAATGGTTCAATTGCGGAACCTGTATATGACTGATTAGCTAAAACCTTTGCAACTTCTGCTTCTAAACCTGCATCTGCAAGAGAAGTCTTTTTGGCAAAAGTAGTTGTGCCAATCTTTGTACCAGCTGCTACAGCTACATCAGCTTTAGTAACAGTTGCGTTAACTACATTAAATGATGTAGAGAACTCACCTACAATATTTGTATCCTTAGGATTTGTAACTTTCAGAGTTACTTTACCTGTTCCAACAGCTTTATTATCGCTTGTAACGATAGTTACACCAGCCGGGATAACTTTGTCATATGCAAGAACAGCTCCTGTAGCTTTATCTGTAAAAGTGATATCATCAGCCTTTACATTTACATTAGTTTTCTTATCATTAACATTTACTGTATATTTTTCACCTAATTTGCTTAAGTCAAGAGCACTTACTGTATAAGAACCGGAAATGCACTCTTTAGGTACAACACCAGCAGCAAAGTTATTAACGACATTACCTGCGCTAGCTTTTAATGTTACTGTTACATTATCTTTTGTATAAGAACCAACAGCTCCACTTGTAACTGCAACATCATATAAAGATGCCGGAATAACAGCTCCTGAAAGTTTATCTGTTACAACAACAGTTGGTTTTGTGTCGCCATTGTATGTAGCATTACCGGAAATAGCAACAGATAAGTTGTCTTTATTTGGAGTTGCAGGATCAATTCTATATTTATAAAATGCATCATTATTAGTAAGAGTTCCGGTAAATCCTTCTTCGTCATTACCTTCGGCATATACCTGATATTTTCCTACATTCTTAGCCTCTGCTTCATCAACAAATTTAACAATACAAGATGCTTTTTCTCCAGCTGAATTTTTAACTTCAATAAGTGGGACCTGAATATTTCCATTGTAAATGCCAGACAGACTACTAACAAATACATTCCAACTGCCATCTTCGATGGAAACAGGATTTACAGCTGCAGTCATTTCATATACTGCTTCTTTCTCACCAGCAACATAAACTTTAACAGTAACCTGTTTGCTGTTTTTGTATGCATCGAGTCCAACGTTAACACTGCTTAATGCAGCTGCGATATTTCCATTACTTACAGCTTTGGTTGTAAGAAGATCAGAACCACTATAAACTTCAACAGTAGTTGCCTTCACTGCTACACCATTTTTATCAGAAATTACAAATTTTGCATCTTTTGCATCAACACCTGCTTTAGGTCCAAAAACAAGTCCTGTTGCCCAGTCACCTGCTTTTAATTCTTCGTTTGTATCTACAGAATAACCTTCTACTGCCTGTGCAGTTGAAACATCAGTAGTATCATCAACAACAGGTGCTTCTGTATCAGTGAAGTCGCTTGTTGCGGCTTCGGATGTAACTGCTACAGTGTCAGAACCGTCACTAAATTCAGCAGCCCAAACCGGCACGTTAGAGGTTGCCAGCATTGCAACGACGAGAGACATACTTAAGGTTTTCTTAGCCATGCCTTTCTTCGTGTTTTTAATCTTTGTCATGATTATAGTTCCCCTTTCCTTAATATAACTATTTCTTTTGGGTAAAGATTCCTAGACATAATCTGTCTGTTATGGTTAATAATAGTGCTTTCACCAGTTTTTGTCAAGGGTAATGCCAAGAATTTTACGTTTTTTTTAAATTTCGTACACTTCTAAAACATTTATTTTCCTTGATTTTTCAGGTCTGAAATCTATAATTTGTTACAAATACGGTAAGTTTTTCTTCTTTATCACAAGATGATGTATTTCCCAAACTTTTCTGTATTTTCCATGTAAATTTAATCAAAAAAGTTCCGGCAGTACAACATTCCTGATAAACTGTACTGCCAGATGACTTTTGGTTCTTATTCAGAAGCAGTTACTTCTATAAATATGTGTATTATTTCTTTCTGACAATAACCTTATCCAGATGCCAGATATCATCTACATATTCCTGGATAGTTCTGTCGGATGTGAACTTACCGCTACATGCTGTGTTGAGGAGTGCTTTCTTAGCCCAGCCTTTTTCGTCTCTGTATGCTGCTTCTACGCGTTTCTGTGCGTCTGCATAGGAACGGAAGTCTGCGAGGATGAAGTAGCGGTCTGCTCTGTCTGTGTTCTTTGTGTTGAGAAGTGAATCGTACAGGTCACGGAAGAGTTCTGTATCATTGGAGAAGGTTCCGTTGATGAGCTGCATCAGTACCTGACGGATTTCTTCATCTGTGTTGTAGATCACGTTTGGATCGTATCCGCCGTTGTTTTCGTAGTTGATTACTTCGTCGGAGCTTAAACCGAAGATGAATGCGTTTTCTGCGCCAACTTCTTCTACGATCTCTACGTTAGCACCGTCCATTGTTCCAAGTGTAGGAGCACCGTTGAGCATGAACTTCATGTTACCTGTACCGGATGCTTCTTTACTTGCTGTGGAGATCTGCTCGGAAACGTCTGCTGCTGCGAAGATCCACTCAGCGTTGGATACTCTGTAGTTTTCGATGAATACAACTTTGATCTTGCCGTTGATGGAAGCGTCGTTGTTTACTACATCTGCTACGGAGTTGATGAGTTTGATGATCTTCTTGGCTGTTGCATAACCTGCGGATGCTTTGGCACCGAAGATGAATGTTCTTGGGTAGAATTCCATTTCCGGATGCATCTTGATCTGGTTGTACAGATAGATAACATGCAGGATATTCAGGAGCTGACGTTTGTACTCGTGAAGCCTCTTAACCTGTACATCGAAGATGGAGTGCGGATCTACTTCTACGCCGTTGTGCTCGAGGATGTATTTTGCAAGACGCTCTTTGTTCTTAAACTTGATGTTCATGAATTCCTGGAGTGCTTTGTCATCATCTGCGTAAACTGCCAGTTTCTTTAACTGCGGAAGGTCTGTGATCCAGTCCGGTCCGATATGCTCTGTGATCCAGTCTGCAAGGAGTGGATTTGCGTGAAGCAGGAAACGTCTCTGAGTGATACCGTTGGTCTTATTGTTGAATTTCTGTGGCATCATTTCATAGAAGTCTTTTAATTCCTGGTTCTTCAGGATCTCTGTATGAAGGCGTGCAACACCGTTTACAGAGTAGCCTGCTGCGATTGCAAGGTGAGCCATCTTAACCTGTCCGTCATAGATGATAGCCATCTTTTTGATCTTCTCATAATTTCCCGGATATTTTGCCTGGATCTCAAGGATGAAACGACGGTTGATTTCTTCGATGATCTGGTATACACGTGGAAGAAGTCTGGAGAAGAGCTCGATCGGCCATTTCTCAAGTGCTTCGGACATGATGGTATGATTTGTGTAAGCAACGGATTTGGTTGTTACTTCCCATGCTTCGTCCCAGCCAAGTCCTTCTTCGTCCATGAGGATACGCATTAACTCTGCTACTGCTACAGTTGGATGGGTATCGTTCATCTGGAAGGTTACTTTCTCATATAATTTCTTAATGTCGCTGTGTTTCTTCTTATATTTATCGATTGCTGCCTGTAAACTTGCAGATACGAAGAAGTACTGCTGTTTCAGTCTCAGCTCTTTACCGGCATAGTGGTTGTCGTTCGGGTAAAGGACCTCTACGATGTTGCGGGCAAGGTTCTCCTGCTCTACTGCTTTCTTGTAATCACCCTTGTCAAAGGAATCAAGCTCGAAGTCTACGATCGGCTCTGCATCCCAGATACGAAGTGTGTTTACTACATCATTGTCATAGCCTGTGATCGGCATATCATAAGGAATGGCTTTTACTGCCTGATATCCTTCATGGATAAATTTGTTTCCGCCCTTTTCAGGATCGTACTCTACTCTTACATATCCACCGAAGTGTACTTCTTTGGCATATTCCGGACGGCGAAGTTCGAATGGGTAGCCGTTCTTTAACCAGTTATCCGGTACTTCGATCTGGTAACCGTTCTCGATTTTCTGTTTGAACATTCCGTAGTGATAACGGATTCCGCATCCATATGCAGAGTAGTTTAATGTTGCGAGAGAATCAAGGAAGCATGCAGCAAGTCTTCCCAGACCACCGTTTCCAAGAGCCGGGTCTGGTTCCTGGTCTTCGATGCAGTTGATGTCGAATCCCAGCTCATCAAGAGCTTCTTTTACTTCGCCATATGCACAAAGATTGATCAGATTGTTTCCAAGGGCACGTCCCATCAGGAATTCCATGGACATGTAGTATACAGTCTTTGGATCCTGTTCGTCGTATGCTTTCTGTGTTTCAAGCCAGTTATCGATGATAACGTCTTTTACTGTGTAGCTTACTGCCTGGAAAATCTGCTCCTGTGTAGCTTCTTCAATTGTTTTTCGATAGAGGAATTTTACGTTGTCTTTTACGCTTTTCTTGAATGCCTCTTTCTTGAACATTTCGTTTGTCATTTCATACCTCCCGTAATGGTTTCACTGTTCACTTTATTCTCAGCAATACACCTTGCGGATATTGCCGGTGAACCTCTTCATTCCGTCAACTCTTCTGTTTTCTCTCTGAAATCAGACTGTCAAAGATAATGATACTCTTTTTTCGACAGTCTGTCATGTGTATAATTGCCGAATTTTATAACATTTTTTTGTTATCGTGCATTGCGAAAGTAGTATATTTCCTGTGAAATACCTGTAACTCATCAGTACCTTGTCAGTAATTGACCGAATGTTGTCAATTACAGTTTCTTAACACCCATAGTTACTGCTTCTTTGTTGATGTTCCACTCTTTCACATAACCATCGGTCTCGCCAAGTACCATTTCGTCTGCAAGTACTTCTGACTTGATTTCATCTTCGTGTGCTTTCATGACATCCTGAATCTTGTCGTTTCCGTGAGCGTATACTACGATCTTGTCCATAACTTCGAAGCCGGCTTCCTTACGCATGGTCTGGATCTTGCTGATGATCTCACGTACGAATCCCTCTTCGATCAGTTCAGGTGTCAGGTTTGTATCAAGGACTACGGATGTTTCACCGTCGGATTCAGATACATATCCTTCTGTCTGTGCTGTTTCAATAAGAAGGTCTTCTTCTGTGAGTTCTACATCGTTTCCGTTGATATCCAGTTTCAGGACACCGTTGGTTCTCAGCTCGTTCATTGCTGCTGTTCCGTCAATGTCTGTGAGAGCCTGTTTGATTCCGCCGAGGAGTTTACCGTATTTCGGTCCTACTGTACGAAGCTGTGGTTTGAAGCTGTAGGAGATAAAGGATTCTACGTCATCTGCAAATTTTACTTCTTTGACATTCAGCTCGTCTGCGATGATGTCTGTGTAGAATTTGTCCATCTTCTTCTCAGCTTTTACATACATAGTTCCGATCGGCTGACGGTTCTTGATGTTTGCTGTATTTCTGCATGCACGTCCGAGAACTACGATCTCAAGAAGTTCTTTCATATCTGCTTCGAGGTCTTTGTCGATCCATGCTTCGTTTACAGTCGGGAAGTCGCAGAGGTGGATACTTTCGATAGCATCTTTGTCTACGCTTCTTACCAGGTTCTGGTACATGTCTTCTGTCATGAACGGGATCATCGGAGCTGCTGTCTTGGCGATTGTTACCAGTGCATGGTACAGAGTCATGTAAGCGTTAATCTTATCCTGCTCCATTCCTTTTGCCCAGAAACGTTCACGGCTTCTTCTTACATACCAGTTACTCATCTCATCTACGAATTCCTGAAGTGCTCTTGCTGCTTCCGGAATCTTGTAGTTTGCCAGATCATTGTCTACTGCCTGAACAGTTGTATTTAATCTGCTAAGGAGCCATTTATCCATGACTGGAAGCTGGTCATATTCCAGATTGTATTTAGTTGGATCGAAGTTGTCGATGTTTGCATATAATACGAAGAACGCGTATGTGTTCCAGAGTGTGCTCATGAATTTACGCTGTCCTTCTACAACGGCTTTGCCATGGAAACGGTTTGGAAGCCATGGTGCGCTGTTGATGTAGAAATACCAGCGGATCGCGTCTGCGCCGTATTTGTTCAGTGCGTCAAACGGGTCAACTGCATTCCCTTTGGACTTACTCATCTTCTGTCCGTTCTCATCCTGGACATGTCCCAGAACGATTACGTTCTTATATGGTGCTTTGTTGAAGAGCAGTGTAGATTCTGCAAGGAGTGAGTAGAACCATCCACGAGTCTGGTCTACTGCCTCGGAGATAAAGTTTGCAGGGAACTGCTGCTCAAATAATTCTTTGTTTTCAAATGGATAGTGGTGCTGTGCGAAAGGCATTGCTCCTGAGTCGAACCAACAGTCGATAACTTCCGGTACACGGTGCATTTCTCCACCACATTCCGGACACTTCAGTGTGATCTCATCAATGTATGGACGATGAAGCTCTACTGTCTTGGCTCTCTCATCACCGCTCATCTCAAATAATTCCTGACGGCTTCCAACGGAATGCATATGTCCGCATTCGCACTGCCAGATGTTCAGCGGTGTTCCCCAGTAACGGTTACGGCTGATACCCCAGTCCTGAACGTTTTCCAGCCAGTCACCGAAACGTCCTTTACCGATGCTCTTAGGGATCCAGTTGATTGTATTGTTATTTCTGATCAGGTCATCCTTAACTGCTGTCATCTTGATGAACCAGGATTCTCTTGCATAGTAGATCAGTGGTGTGTCACATCTCCAGCAGTGTGGATATTCATGCTCGAATTTCGGAGCATCGAAAAGTTTGCCTTCTTTGTCCAGGTCTGTGAGAACCATAGGGTCTGCTTTCTTTACGAAAACGCCTGCGTATGGAGTCTCTTTTGTCAGGTTACCCTGTCCGTCTACGAACTGTACAAATGGAAGATCATAGTTACGTCCGATTCTGCTGTCGTCTTCACCGAATGCAGGTGCGATATGAACGATACCTGTACCATCGCTCATAGTAACGTATGTGTCACATGTTACGAAATGAGCTTTCTTTTTCTGTTTTGCTGCTGCTTCTCCTGCACATGCAAAAAGCGGCTCATACTCTTTGTGTTCCAGATCTGTTCCTTTGTAGGTTTCCAGAACTTCGTATGCTTTTTCACCTTCCTCTTTTGCAAGTTTGCCGAGGACTTTGTCCAGAAGTGCTTCTGCCATGTAATATGTGTATCCGTCTGCTGCTTTTACTTTGCAGTAAGTCTCATCCGGGTTTACGCAAAGTGCAACGTTGGACGGAAGTGTCCATGGTGTTGTTGTCCATGCAAGGAAGTATGCATCTTCACCGATAACCTTGAATCTTACAACTGCGGAGCGCTCTTTTACAGTTTTGTATCCCTGGGATACTTCCTGTGCGGAAAGAGGGGTACCGCATCTTGGACAGTAAGGAACGATCTTGAAGCCTTTATACAGAAGCTTCTTGTTCCAGATTTCTTTTAATGCCCACCATTCGGATTCAATATAATCGTCATAGTAAGTTACGTATGGATGTTCCATATCAGCCCAGAAACCAACAGTAGAGGAGAAATCCTCCCACATTCCTTTGTATTTCCAGACGCTTTCCTTACACTGTTTGATGAATGGCTCCATACCGTATTCTTCGATCTGCTCTTTGCCATCCAGACCAAGTTTCTTCTCTACTTCCAGCTCTACCGGAAGTCCGTGGGTATCCCATCCTGCTTTACGCGGAACCATGTAGCCCTTCATTGTACGGTATCTCGGGATCATATCCTTGATAACGCGGGTAAGTACATGGCCGATGTGCGGTTTACCGTTTGCAGTTGGCGGTCCGTCGTAGAATGTATAGGTTTCTCCCTCTTTTCTGTTCTCCATACTTTTCTCAAAGATATGGTTTTCTTTCCAGAATTCTTCTACTTTTTTCTCACGGTCTACAAAATTTAAGTTCGTATCAACTTTCTGGTACACAGTAATTTACCTCCTGTTTATATTATTTGTATAAGATGTCGAAAATATATGCCTGATAATCATATCCTCATCATTTACCGGCATCACTTAAGAACGAAAATAATCCTTCCATCTTTTTTGTTTCATTTTGCGAAGTTCTTTATGATACATCAGGGGTATCCTGGAACGAAATCAGATTCCCGTTAGCAGGAATCTCATCTCATTCCAGGATAAAACAAAAAAATCGCCCTTTTTTGTAAAAGGACGAAGGTTTATTTACGTTCGTTATACCACCAGTTACATTGTACGGGCATCTTAGCCGATACATGATCCGATAACGGCGGAATCACCGCCAGTTCTTATCTGCTGCTGCCTTGGGAACTGAAACTCCGGAGTGATCTTCCGCTGTATTTACTCACACCGGGCTTGCACCCTCCCCGGCTCGCTGAAGCTTTCTGTTACAGTTTACTGTCTCCATCAACGTTTTTGTGGACTTATAATCTATTTAACTATGCGGATTTATTATAAGGTCTGGAATTTCACTGTGTCAAGTATTTTTTGGAATATTTAAGGTAACAATAAATTTTACATATCCATTGTAAATAATGATATAATAGGGTAGAATATTTTGTCCGGATATTATTGCAACACAGAATAACGACAGAAATATGCACCGGACTGAAATGAACAATCGATATGTATATTAATAATGAAGGGTAATTTCAAATGTTTAACAAAAAATTTCATACGATAATAAAGCGTTCTCTTGCCGGAATGCTCTGCGCAGGACTTCTGGTGTCCCAGCCCTCTGTCACTTATGCCACGGAGACTGATTCCGCCACTTCTGAGGTCTCTCATTCTGCGACTTATTCACAGGCTGCAGATACGGATTCCATAAAAGACTGGCCAACCGGTCCAAATATTGAGGGACAGTCTGCTGTACTAATGGACGCCGTAACCGATACAATCCTTTATTCAAAAAATGCAAATGATCAACTCTATCCTGCAAGTATTACCAAGATCATGACCGCACTTCTGGCATGTGAGAATCTGGATATGGATGATACACTCACCATGTCACAGGAAGCTGCTTACGGAATTGAGGCAGGAAGTTCCTCTATCTACGCAGAAACCGGAGAAGTATTTACTGTAGAACAGGCTCTGATGGCCCTGATGCTGGAATCTGCCAATGAGATGGCGCTTGCACTTGCAGAGAAAACCAGTGGTTCTGTTAAGAAGTTTGTTGAGTTGATGAATCAGAGAGCAGCACAGCTCGGATGTAAGAATACACATTTCAACAATCCTAATGGTCTCCCTGATGAAACACACTATACAACTGCCAGCGATATGATGAAGATCGCCAAAGCCGCATGGTATAATCCAAGATTCCGTAAATTTGTAACAACTCAGACTTACGAAATCCCACCGACAAATAAGCAGCCGGAAACCCGTTATCTACTTAATCACCATAAAATGATGGCCGGACAGTCTTATGCCTATGACGGGGTTATGGGTGGTAAAACCGGATATACAAATGTAGCCGGCAATACACTTGTCACCTATGCCAAGAGAGGCAATTCCATTCTCATTGCAGTTGTATTAAATTCTACAAACGGAGCTTTTCCGGATACCGCATCTTTATTTGATTATGGATTTGATAATTTTGAAAAAGTAGATATGAACGTGGATTCCAATCCTGCTCCTGTGAAATTTCTTCCCTGTGAGAAACATCTTTTAAAGGATAACGGAAACCGCTGTTCTTTCTATTATATGAGACATGTATATGTGACAGTTCCTGTGGGAACTGATGTAACCCAGCTTGTTAAGAAGCAAAAAACTCTTAATAATTCCGTTGGGCCGAAACGAATCAAAAGTAAATATTATTTTAATGGCCATATGGTCGGCTATGGAATGCAATATGAAAAGGAGATCCTTTCAGATCTCCTTCTCTGCACTTCTTTTTAGTTTTCGTCTAAGGCGGAGGACTTCTTTTCTTTCACGAAGTTCCTCCGCTTCTTCTGTATCTGTGAAACGTAATGTTTTCACGGCAAAATATTTCTCTTCCTCCGTTTTCCTGATACGTATCTTGCCTTTTACCAGACCATGCTCCTCACAGACAGACACGCTGTAATAAACTTTTGGATTGTTCATGAACCATCGCAGCTTTCTTTTTGCAGGCAAATGACAGATCGGACATCTGGTGCTTGTCACTTCGCGGTCTTTCATGACTCTCTCTCTTGTGGCAAATTCCCTGGATACATATTTGTCATGATCCGGATAGGAAATATGGATCTCATCTTTTTTCTTCTTCGGATTCTGGTATACGTCCAGAGACGGATGATTAATGATCATGATATTGCTTATTTTCTTCAGAACTTCTGCTGTATACCAGGCATCTGCAAGTGCCCGGTGAAACCCCTGCGACTTCTCTATCTTCAATTCATCAATCGCATGTTCCAGTGCACATCTGCGCTCACCATCATCGTAACTGATGCTGTACAATTTCTGTACATCATAATAAGTCACGGGACCTGGAAGCAAATCCAGCAACTTATAAAACTTCATATTTCTCTGAAGTTCCATCACATCCTGATTTCCCCATGTAAAAAAGTACCAGTCTTCTCCACACCAGTCAAGAAATTCCCGGACCGCCTGTTCAAATGGCACGCCCTTCATAAGGTCTTTGTAATCCACATGAATTACCTCATGAATGCTGTCATGGATCCATTTATAAACCTGTGGTTTGATCAGTCTGTGAAAACTATCTGTAATTTCTTTCCTGCTGTTTACTTTTACAGCTCCGATCTCGATAATCTCAAATGGAAGTTTGTCGTTACGCGATTTCTTTCCCGCAGGATTCTGGTTCCATTCCAAGTCAAAGACAATATAGTTCATTAATCCGTTCCTTTTATATGCAGTTCAGCATCTTTTTATTTTACTTTCTCTCCCAGTTCATAAATTGCTTCTATAAGATATTCCTGGAATTTAGCTACATCCACATCCACAACTGCAATATTTTCTTCTGATTCTTCATACATCCACCAGCGGAAATCTACGATCGTTCTTCCTGCGGATACTCCATCAGAGCAGTCTACATCCAATGCCACTTTCTCTACCTTGAAGATTTCCGGATGTGTCAGATACATATATGGTACTGCATCATGAATGCTTACTTTTCCTCTGAATTTGTTTCCATTTGCCAGACTGTATCCTGTCATTTCACCACAGAATCTGGCAATCTTATTCTGAGACTGGCTGAGTTTCTGGATCTGTGAGCTTGTCAGCGCACATTTCTCTGTGACATCCAGTCCACACATAACGATCGGAAGACCGGATTTAAATACGATTCTTGCTGCTTCCGGATCTACATAAATGTTAAACTCTGCTGATGCTGTCACATTGCCTCCGGCTATTGCTCCGCCCATAAGAACAATCTCCTGAATTTTCGCTTTTACTTCTGGATAGATTTTAAGAAGTAAACCAATATTTGTCAACGGCGCTGTACAGATCAGAGTTACTTTCTCTCCTTCCGGAAGTTCTGTGAGAAGTTTCTTAATATAAAAGACTGCCATCTCCTTCTCCGGTTCTGCATCTGCTCTCGGGATTGTGCAATCTCCAAGACCATTCTTTCCGTGAAATTCGGATGCTGTCTGTAGCTCTCTGACAATAGGTTCTACCATTCCTGCTGCAACCGGCACGTTCAGTTTAAAAAGTGCTGTTACATCCAATGCATTTCTGGTTACTTTTTCAATTGTCTGATTTCCTGCTACTGTTGTCACAGCCAGAAGTTCAAAAGCTTCCGGATGTGCTGCCGCATACGCAAGAGCGATTGAATCATCAATTCCAGGATCACAGTCCACAATAATTTTTCTTTTTTCCATAGTTTTCATCCCCTTTGCATGTAATTTGTAAATACCTTTTATCCCATTCACCTGTATCGGGTGTCTGTTTTATAGTATAACAGACAGAGATTTTACTGTAAACACCTGATATCCTGACGTAAAACGCAAGATATTGTTACTGTTCATTCCGTTCTCAGTAACAATCACATTATTACACTTTTTATTCTTATCATATACAAAATCCCCGTAAACATAACTTTTTGCATTATGTTTACGAGGATTGCTATAATTCCATTCAACAATATTATATCGTTTCTTTACTTCTCTGCGCAATATTGTTCTATGTAATCGAAAATTTCTTCCGGTTTATCCATAAACTTACACATATCCAGAATCTCCGGTTCCATAAATTTCTCTTTGACTGTATGCTCCAAAAGCTGCTTCATCAGGTCATAATAGCCATTGATATTATAGAAAACAATGGCACGATCCAGACGTTTCAGACTTTTAAGTGTAAGAATTTCAAAGAATTCTTCGTAGGTTCCGATTCCTCCGGGAACTACAATGGTTGCCTGAGATTTCTCTTCCAGAAGATGTTTTCTCTCTCGCATTGTTTCAGTCATGATAAATTCTGTGCAATGCTGATACAGAATGCCAGGTTCATCAAAGAAACGTGGGGCAATCCCCAGAAGGTATCCGCCTTCTGCATCCACACCTCTGGCCGCAGCTCCCATAAGTCCTGTCTCGCCGCCTCCGAATACCAGACCATGGCCACGCTTTGCCATCTGTCTGCCAAGTTCTTCTGTTTTGTCGTAATAAATCTGAGCCAGTTCCGGGCTGGCTGCGCCATAGATGCAAATGTTCATTTCAAGAATCTCCTTATATTCTCATATAACAATATTATTATATAAATACTTCGTATCTGTTCAGCAGCTTCTCAGTTGACTACTGAATAGTCACAATATTTCTAATTACAGACGCCTTGATAAATTTCTGAATTAGCCTGAAAAATTAACTGCTATTATTTTATAACTTTCAGCTCATACTGTCTGGTTCCCAGTCCGACTTTCTCTGCCTGATCCAGTGTTGCCTGCCATTCAATGTTCGGGTTGGAATCTTTGAAATGGTCGTGGTGACAGTGCCAGTCAGGTTTTGCCAGATGTTCTCCAAGCTGGCTGTTCTCGATCGGAGTTGCTTTCAGACAGGCATCTGCACATGCCTGATCCAGAGCTACCGGGTCAAAGCTTGCGAACATTCCGATATCAGGAAGGATTGGTGCGTCGTTCTCTCCGTGGCAGTCGCAGTTCGGGCTGATATCCTGAACCAGAGCTACATGGAAATGTGGACGACCATGACAGACTGCCTGTGCATATTCTGCCATCTTACGGTCAAGGAGTTCGTTTGCACTGCTGTTTGGATTGTATACTGCGTCAAAGCTGCAGGCTCCAATGCAACGGCCGCATCCTTTACATTTATCATAATCAATGACTGCTTTTTTATCCGGATATGTAATCGCGTCACTTCCGCATTCTTTCGCGCAGCGACGGCATCCACGGCAGAGTTCTTCGTTTACTGCTGGTTTTCCGCTGGCATGCTGTTTCATCTTTCCGGCACGGCTTCCGCATCCCATTCCGATATTCTTCAGAGCGCCGCCGAAACCTGTTGCTTCATGACCTTTGAAGTGGCTTAAGCTGATAAAGATATCTGCATCCATGATCGCATGTCCGATCAGTGCAGTCTTGCAGTATTCGCCATTTACTACAGGTACTTCTACTTCGTCTGTACCGCGTAAACCATCACCAATGATGATCTGACATCCGGTTGTGATCGTATTGAAACCATTCATGTTTGCACAGTCCAGATGCTCCAGCGCATTCTTACGGCTTCCCGGATAAAGTGTGTTACAGTCTGTGAGGAACGGAAGTCCTCCCTGCTCTTTACAGAGATCAGCTACTACTTTTGCATAGTTCGGACGCAGGAAAGCCATATTTCCAAGTTCTCCGAAATGCATTTTGATTGCTACGAATTTGCCATCCATATCGATGTTTTTGATACCGGCTACTATGCAGAGCTTTTTCAGTTTGTCAAGCTGGCTAGTACCTACCGGACATCGAAAATCAGTAAAATAAACAGTTGATTTTTCCATCATTTTTTCCTCCTGTTCTTATTGGTCAAGTTTAATTTTCTTTTCTATTTTATCACAAGAGACAAGTTCTTTTCGAGATATTTTTTATTTACATCTGCTCATAGAATTTTGTGGTTACTGTTCACACGCTACTATCCCGCGAGGTGTTTTGGCATGAATATGCCAAAATCCCGTTCTGTTCCGTCTGATACCGGGATGCTGATTACTTCATATTCTTCCATAGTATGTTTTCCTTTCATTCATAAATGTTTTTATCTTTATTTATTTACAATATTTTTATTGTAACAAAGAGCATTTATCAAGTCAAAAAATATCATACAAATTTTTTTGAAGAATAAATCGCAAAAGAACGACTGCATCTCTACGAGCACAGCCGTTCCTGTTTAATTGCTAACTTCTCATTATTTTCCTACTCAAACACTTAAAACTCTGATAAATACTGAGTTGTTCGTAATTTTGTTGGTGGATAAATGAGTAGGTATGTTTACTTAGCAA
>NZ_JBQHWS010000063.1:0-21166 GCF_052063845.1 Blautia sp. HCP3S3_D9 | reverse complement strand
CTGGAAAGGCATAAAAAAGAATGAGAAAATGCTCCAGTTTGTAAAACAGGCGATTGCTTTTCGCAGGGAGCATCCGATCCTTCATGTGCCGGAGGAGATGAGAGGCGTGGATTACAAGACCAAAGGTCTGCCGGATGTTTCCCTTCATGGAGAACGGGCATGGTATTTAAATGCAGAAAATACTTCCAGACTGCTGGGGATCATGTATTATGGTGCCTATGCACAGAAAGCTGACGGCAGTGAGGATGAGTCTGTTTATATTGCGTATAATTTTCACTGGGAAACCAGGGAGTTTGCCCTGCCGAATCTGGGACATAAGCACTGGAAGAAAGTAATCGACACCAGTGCAGTAAAAGAGAATGGATTTCTGGATGAAAGTGAAGAGAAATACAGTAAGAAACTGGAAATTGGACCACGTACCATTGTGGTGCTGCTGGCAGTAGAGGAGGAGAAGAAAGATGCATCCGTGGCTGCACTTTAAGACAATAACCAGACATAAGCTGCTTGTTATGCATTACTGCTTCCGGGCAGGTTTATATAAACAGGGACTGCTTCATGACCTGTCAAAGTATGCACCTGTGGAATTTCTGGTAGGATGTAAATACTATCAGGGTGACAGAAGCCCGAACAATGCAGAACGTGAGGAGACAGGTATGTCAAAGTCCTGGCTGCATCACAAGGGCAGAAATAAACATCATTTTGAGTATTGGGTGGACTATGTGCCGGGGGATGAACATATCATCAACGGCGTGCCAATGCCGAGAAAGTATATCGCAGAGATGGTGATGGACAGGATTAGTGCTTCCAGAAATTATCTGGGTGACAAATATGATCAGCACCAGCCTCTTCAGTATTACCTGAAAGGCAAGGAAAAACTGTGGTTTATCCATCCGAAGACAAAGAGAGACCTGGAGGGGCTTCTGCGGATCCTGGATGACCGTGGAGAAGAAGTTCTGATCTCTTATATTAAGAATGTTTATCTGAAAAAAGACAGAACCAAATTCAGAGCATTAAGAAAAAGCAGACATGCAGGAAAGAATCTGAAAAAGCAGGAACAGATAAATTTCTGATTGACAGGACAGCGGATTTTGGTGTAAAAATATAGTTCAGGTAAAAAAATACCAAAATTTGGGAAATATACTTGCGTGATGATAAGGTAATATGGTAAAGTAACCGGGTACGGTAGAAGTACGCGGTTACTTTTTTGCCGTGCAGAAAATAACTGTATCATATTTCTGCGAAGTAAATATGTAACAGAAATAGGGAAAGTTCTTTTATATCTGTTATATGAAAATGCTCCGGACAGATCCGGAGTGTATTTTAAGAATAAAAAGGAGGAGTAAATTTGAGTGGTACAACAATGATCATATTGTCCGCATTTGTAGTCTATCTGTTATTCATGATAGTCATCGGTGTGGTCTATATGAAGAAAACAAACAGCTCAGAGGATTATTTCCTGGGCGGACGTGGATTGAATGCATGGGTAGCAGCTCTGTCTGCACAGGCATCAGACATGAGCGGATGGCTTCTGATGGGACTTCCGGGAACGATTTATTCTCTGGGAACCGGACAGATCTGGATCGCAGTAGGTTTATTTATCGGAACTGTATTGAACTGGGTCTGTATTTCACACAGACTGCGTAAATATACGATCGCAGCAAACAATTCCCTTACGATCCCGGCATATTTCGAGAACAGATTCCAGGATAAAAAGAGAACCCTGTTATTACTTTCATCTATTGTAATTGTAATCTTTTTCCTGGTGTATACAGCTTCTGCGCTGGCAGCAGGCGGTAAGCTTTTTAATACTGTATTTGGAATTGATTATCATGTAGCTCTTGCAATCGGAGCAGCAGTTATTCTCTGCTATACATTCATGGGTGGATTTATGGCAGTATGTGTAACGGACTTTGTACAGGGAACACTGATGCTGATCGGTCTTCTGATCGTTCCGCTGGTTGCTTACTTTACATTAAGCGGAAATCTGACAGATCTTCTGACACAGAGCGGTGCACCGGGAGGCGCAGCAGCTTTCCTGAATCCTTTTGAGAATGGAGAACGTCCATATACATTTATTGAAATCTTTTCTCAGCTTGCATGGGGACTTGGATATTGCGGCATGCCTCATATTCTGACCCGTTTTATGGCTGTAAAGAATGAGCAGGAGTTAAAGAAATCCAGTGTGATCGCGATCGTATGGGATATTCTTTCCCTGACAGCAGCATGTTTCATCGGTATTGTGGGACGTGCATATCTGCTTCCGGCTGTACTGGGAGAAGAGGGAGCATCTTCTGCAGAGAGTGTATTTATCGAGATGATTAACAAACTGTTTTCCACAGATCTGGCACTGCCGTTTATCGGAGGTATTTTCCTCTGCGGTATTCTGGCGGCGATCATGTCCACTGCAGATTCACAGCTTCTGGTAACTGCCTCTGCGGCTTCTGAGGATTTATATCATCAGTTTATCAAGAAAGATGCGGATTCCAAAGAAATCCTGACGGTTGCCAGATTTACTGTTATTGCAGTTTCTGTTGTTGCATTTGTTATTGCGTGGAATCCGAACAGCAGTATCATGGGACTGGTATCTAATGCATGGGCTGGCCTTGGCTCAGCATTTGGTCCGACTGTAGTGATGTCTCTGTTCTGGAGAAGAACAAATCTGGCAGGTGCAGTTGCAGGTATTGTTTCCGGCGGTCTTACCGTTATTATCTGGGATTACATACCGCTTATTTCGGGACAGACACTTGGTTCTTATACAGGACTTTATTCACTGGCAGTAGGATTTGTGGTCAGTCTTGTTATGATCGTGATCTTCAGTCTTGCTACCAAGGCACCGTCCAAAGAAATCACAGATGTGTTCGATGAGGTTGCAGGAAGAAAATAGAATAGAAAGACTATCCATTTTCGGATGAATTTGTTATAATGGCAGTAGCGCAAAAAAAGCGTTACTGCTTTTTTAATCAAATTGCGGAGCAGTTATTTGGTTATGAGCAAGTAGCGAAGCGAATGATTTTATCCGTTTGAATGAATCGTGCAGATGAAATTATTTACATGATTCGGATCAGGGAAGACCCGAGGGGAAAAAGAGTAGTTTCTCTTAAAATTTATAAGAAGAAGGTGTCGGACATGAAGAAATATGATTATCTGATAGTTGGAGCAGGCCTTTTTGGAGCAGTATTTGCACATGAGGCTACAAGACGGGGAAAAACATGCCTTGTGATTGACAAAAGAGACCACATCGGCGGAAATATTTACACAGAAGAAGTAGAGGGAATTCAGGTGCACAGATATGGTGCGCATATTTTCCATACTTCCAGAAAACAGGTATGGGATTACATTAACCAGTTTGCGGAATTCAATCATTTCGTAAACTCACCGATTGCAGTTTACAAAGATGAATTATACAATCTGCCGTTTAATATGAATACCTTCCACCAGCTCTGGGGAGTTCGTACTCCTGCAGAAGCAAAGGCGAAGATCCAGGGACAGATCGCAAGAATGCACATCACACATCCGAAGAACCTGGAAGAGCAGGCACTTGCACTGGTTGGTCAGGATGTATATGAGAAACTGGTAGAGGGTTACACCAGAAAACAGTGGGGCAGAGAGTGTAAAGATCTGCCGGCATTTATCATAAAAAGACTGCCTTTGCGTTATACTTATGATAATAACTACTTTAAGGATCCTTATCAGGGAATCCCGAAAGGTGGCTATACACGTATTGTGAAGAAACTTCTTGAAGGTGTACAGGTATGCCTGAATACTGATTTCTTTGCAAACAGAGAGGAACTGACTGCGCAGGCTGATAAAGTACTCTTTACAGGTATGATCGATCAGTTCTATGACTATTGTTACGGAGAACTGGAGTACAGATCCTTAAGATTTGAGACAGAAGTGCTGGATATGGGCAACTATCAGGGAAATGCAGTTGTAAACTATACAGATTATGAAGTTCCGTATACAAGAATTATCGAGCATAAGCATTTTGAATTCGGTACTCAGCCGAAGACCGTGATCACCAGAGAGTATCCGGCTGCATGGGAGAAGGGAAAAGAACCGTATTATCCGGTAAATGATCCGAAGAACAGTGAACTGTTTGATAAATATGAACGCCGTGCATTAGAGGAGAAGAATGTGATCTTCGGCGGAAGACTTGGCATGTATCGTTATATGGATATGGATCAGGTGATCGAAGAAGCACTTACACTTGCAGAGACAGAGCTTACTTACGAAGAGCCGTGAGCAGATAAAGAAGAATAACCTGAGAGGATAAAGTTATGACAGATACACCAACACTTGCTCTTTATTACAGAGAGTATGACCCGATGAAGAGAAAAATGTTTCTCGACCAGTCTATTGCCGCAGGCGAGGATGATGAGGCGAATGCGATTCGAAAGGAATTATGGGAAATCCGCTACGGCGGTCCGTCAGAGGCAGGTCCTAATACACGTGCAGACGGATATCTGGCACTTTGGATGGCAATGGAATACAACAAAGATGCAGGCGGCAGATTTTTTGGTGCCAGGGGTGCACGCAAAGAAATCGTAAAGAATCTGGAAAAAATGAAGTTTAAAGAGATTCAGGAGAAGAGTGAACTTCACAGAGAACTTCTTTACAGAGAATGTTGCCATATGGTAAAAACTTACATGGAAATCTGTGAGAAGGATAAGACTTATGGCTCAACATTATGCGGAATCGTACCGTTAGGGGAGCAGAATGTAAAGAATAAGCTTCAGAAAGATGTATACGAGACAGCAGTTGTACTTCCGGGTAATATCAATATGCAGGAAGAACTTGATATTATCACAAGAGCAGCAAGGGAAGCCTACGAAGCCCATTTTCCGGGAGAAGGCGGAATCTGATTTAACTGAGACAAAATAACTGGAGGCAGACATGAACAAAGAGAATCTGACAGCTTATGAAGTTGTGAAAGAAGAGAAATTGACAGATATTCATTCAAAAGGCTGGCTTCTGCGTCATAAGAAAACAGGTGCCAGAGTCATGCTGATCGAGAATGATGATGAGAACAAAGTATTTAATATCGCATTCCGTACACCGCCTAAGGACAGTACAGGTGTTGCGCATATCCTGGAGCACAGCGTACTCTGCGGATCCAGGGAATTTCCACTTAAAGATCCTTTTGTGGAATTGGTAAAAGGATCTCTGAACACATTTCTGAATGCAATGACTTATCCGGACAAAACCTGCTACCCTGTAGCAAGCTGCAATGATCAGGATTTCCAGAATCTGATGCATGTTTATCTGGATGCGGTATTCTATCCGAATATCTATAAAAGAGAAGAGATTTTCCGTCAGGAAGGCTGGAACTATCATCTGGAACAGCCGGAAGGACCACTGAAATACAATGGTGTTGTATATAACGAGATGAAGGGAGCATTCTCTTCGCCGGATGAAGTTCTGGAACGTGAGATCATGAATCACCTTTTCCCTGATACTACTTATGGATGTGAATCAGGTGGTGATCCGAAGAACATTCCGGATCTGACTTATGAGAATTTCCTGAATTTCCACAGAACTTACTATCATCCATCCAACAGCTACATTTACCTGTATGGAAATATGGATATGGAAGAGAAACTGGCATTCCTGGATGAGCATTATCTGTCCAATTTCGAGCATCTGGATGTAGATTCTGCTATTGAAGAGCAGAAAGCATTTGCAGCATGCCAGGATGTGGAGCTGGAGTATCCGGTTGCTGAGAACGAGAGCGAAGAAGATAATACTTATCTTTCCTACAATATGGTTGCCGGAAATGCTGCAGACAGCCAGATGGCAATGGCATTTGAGGTGTTGGACTACGCACTGTTAAGTGCACCGGGAGCACCGTTGAAGCAGGCACTTCTGGATGCAAAAGTGGGTAAGGATGTCTATGGCTCTTATGATGACGGCATTCTCCAGCCATATTTTACAGTGATCGCAAAGGGTTCCAATCCGGACAAAAAAGAAGAATTTGTATCTGTGATCAGACAGGTGCTAGGAGATATCGTTGAGAACGGAATTGATAAGAAGGCAGTGGAAGCAGGAATTAATTATTTTGAATTCCGTTACCGTGAAGCAGACTTCTCCTCTTATCCAAAGGGACTGATGTATGGTCTGGATATCCTGGGAGACTGGCTGTATGAGAAGGGAAATCCTTTTGCACAGGTACAGCAGCTTACAGTATTTGAGAATCTGAAGAAGGCAGTCAATGAGGGATATTTCGAGGAACTGATACGCAAATATCTTCTTGAGAACCCGCATGGCTGTGTTCTGACGCTTCTGCCGAAGAAAGGTCTGGCAGCCCAGCGTGAGAAAGAACTGGAAGAGAAACTGGAAGCTTACAGAAGCAGCCTTTCAGAGGAAGAATTAAATGCAATGGTTGAGAAGACCAGAGCACTGGAAGCATATCAGGAGGCAGAAGAAGATCCTGAAGCACTGGAGTGCATCCCGATGCTGAAGAGAAGTGACATTAAGAAAGAAGCCGGAAAGTTTGTAAATGAGGAATTATCCGTAGATGACAGTCTGTTTCTTTATCATGATGTATGCACAAACGGCATCGGATATGTGGACATGATGTTTAAGACAGACAGCATTGCACCGGAGCAGATCCCGTATCTGGGACTTTTGAAGTCCGTACTTGGATATGTAGATACAAAGGATTACACATACGGCGAGCTGTTTAATGAGATCAATGCCAATACAGGTGGTATCAACTGCGGTGTAGAGGTATTTGACAGAGCAGATTCAACGGAAGAATTTCAGGCAATGTTTTCTGTAAGAGGAAAAGCGCTTTACTCAAAGATGGAATTCCTGTTCCATATGATCCAGGAAATCCTGAATACTTCTAAACTGGAAGATACCAAGCGTCTCTATGAGATCATTGCTTCTGTGAAATCACGTGCACAGGTCAGCCTGACAGGTGCCGGACATTCTACTGCTGTATTGAGAGCAACTGCTTATTCTTCTCCTATGGCAGCATTCCAGGATGAGATGGCTGGAATCGGATATTATCAGTTTATCGAGAAACTTGAGAAAGATTTTGACCAGAGAAAAGACGAGATCGTAGAGGAACTTCGCAGACTGATGAAAGAAATCTTCCGTCCGGAGAACTTTATGATCAGCTATACAGGAGAGAGAGAGTCTCTGGAAG
Organism: Blautia sp. HCP3S3_D9; assembly: GCF_052063845.1. Classification (NCBI taxonomy): domain Bacteria; kingdom Bacillati; phylum Bacillota; class Clostridia; order Lachnospirales; family Lachnospiraceae; genus Blautia; species Blautia sp. HCP3S3_D9. The sequence continues at coordinate 14,016 of NZ_JBQHWS010000063.1, read as the reverse complement.
CGGTTGAGAAGTTTGCTGCAGAAGTAAAAGCAGCACTCTGCACAGAACCTGTAGAGAAATATCAGGATAAACTGATCTGCACAAAGAAGAATGAAGGATTCAAGACTTCAGGACAGGTACAGTATGTGGCACAGACAGGTAACTTTAAGAAGAAAGGTCTGGAATATACAGGTGCACTTGAGATCCTGAAGGTTATCTTAAGCTATGACTATCTGTGGATCAATCTTCGCGTAAAGGGCGGCGCATATGGCTGCATGAGCGGATTTAAGAGAAATGGTGAGAGCTATCTGGTGTCTTATCGTGATCCGCATCTGAAACGTACTCTGGATGTATATAAAGGAATTCCGGATTATGTGAGAAACTTCCAGGCTGATGAGCGTGATATGACGAAATATATTATCGGAACCATCAGTGGCAAGGATGTGCCGAAGACCCCTCAGATGAAAGGGACTGTTTCCAGAAATGCATATTTCTGCGGTGTGACAGAAGAGATGCTCCAGAAGGAACGTGATCAGATCCTTAACGCATCTGTAGAAGATATCCATGCATTGACTGAGATCATCGAAGCAATCCTGGCAGCAGATCAGATCTGCGTGGTGGGAAGTGAGAGCAAGGTATCTGAAGCTTCTGATCTACTGATGGAAGTGAAATCACTGATCAACGGCTAAAAGTATAAAATATAAGGAAAAAGATAGAATGAACGAGAATTTTAAATCCGGATTTGTAGCGATCATTGGACGTCCGAATGTTGGTAAATCAACTCTGATGAACCATTTGATCGGTCAGAAAATCGCTATCACATCCAAGAAACCACAGACAACCAGAAACCGTATCCAGACAGTTTATACCTGTGATGAGGGACAGATCGTATTCCTTGATACCCCTGGTATCCATAAGGCAAAGAATAAGCTGGGCGAATATATGGTTCAGGTGGCTGAGAGAACTTTAAAAGAAGTAGATGCTATTATGTGGCTGGTAGAGCCAAGTACCTTTATCGGTGCAGGAGAGCGTCATATTGCGGAACAGCTTCAGAATATCGGTGTGCCGGTCATTCTGATCATTAATAAGATCGATACAGTTTCAAAGGAAGAAATCCTTCCTGCGATCGATACTTACCGCAAGGTATGTGATTTCGCAGAGATCATTCCGTGCTCTGCTCTGAGAGGACAGAATACAGAGGATATTATTGGATGTATCTTAAAATATCTGCCGTACGGTCCGATGTTCTATGATGAAGATACAGTTACAGACCAGTCGCAGCGTCAGATTGTGGCAGAGGTGATCCGTGAGAAGGCACTTCATGCACTGGATGCGGAAATTCCGCACGGTATTGCTGTTGCCATCGACCAGATGAAAACACGTCCGGGCAAGAAACCAATCGTAGATATTGATGCAACGATCATTTGCGAGAGAGAGTCTCATAAGGGAATCATCATCGGTAAACAAGGAGCCATGCTGAAGAAAATCGGCAGCAACGCCAGATATGAGATCGAACGTATGCTGGAATCAAAAGTCAATCTGAAACTCTGGGTCAAAGTAAAGAAAGATTGGAGAGATAGCGACTTCCTTATCAAGAACTTCGGTTACGATAAAAAAGAAATCTGATAATACGGAAATCTGATAATACGGAAATCTGATCAGACGATAAAGCTAATGGTAAAGTTACGTGCAAATTTTGATATAAGACAATAAATTATCTGCAGGCAGTCTGGGCCATTACTGAGACTGCCTGAATTGATTGCAGATATTATAGCAATCCTTAAAATGAGAAAACAATAGTCAGGAAGCAGATGGAATGAGTGATTTAATAACTGTGCAGGGAGTGGTACTCTCTGCCATGCCTGTAGGAGAATATGATAAACGGATCGTCCTTCTTACCAGAGAACGGGGAAAGATTTCAGCCTTTGCAAAAGGGGCACGCCGGCCAAACAGCCCGTTTCTGGCAGTAGCGAATCCCTTTGTATTCGGAATCTTTACCCTTTATGAAGGGCGTTCCAGCTATAATCTGAACCAGGCATCCATTACTCATCATTTTGTGGAACTGGCCAGTGAACAGCCGGGTATCTATTACGGATATTATTTTCTGGAACTGGCAGATTATTTCGGACAGGAAGGAACAGATGAGAAGGAAGCCATGAACCTTCTGTATGTAACGGTGAAGGCATTGCTGAATCCTCATATTGAGGACAGACTGGTGCGGTGTATTTTTGAACTTCGCATGATGGCAGCACAGGGACTGTGCCCTTCTCTGTTTAACTGTGTGTGCTGTGAAAGACAGCCGGTGGAGGGGGAGGAACTTTTCTTTTCCCAGCAGAATCATGGAATACTGGATAAGCATTGCCTTGGGCAGGTAAATGACGCAAAGAGAATTTCTGCGCCTGCCCTGTATGCCATGCAGTACATAGTAACGGCGTCTCTTGGCAAGCTGTATACCTTTGCTGTAACAGAAGAAGTTCTCTATGAACTGGAACGTCATATCCACACGTATGTGGCTGCAAACACAGAAAAACGGTTTAAAAGTCTGGAAATTCTGGAAATAATGAGCTGAGATACCTTGAAAAAGGAAAGAGTTACAGGTATAATGGCTTTAGTTGTAGCTATTCATTGTGTTAACCGAACTAATTAAGGATTTGGATCTGACTGCAGAGACCTGTCAGATCTGATAAAATGAGTAGTTACGTTGGCGGTTATTGTTTGTATATTAGACGATAGCTGTGTACCTATTTTATAAAAAAGAACGAGGAGAATTGTGATGGAAAAAACAATGGACAAAATCATAGCTCTGGCAAAAGCAAGAGGATTTGTTTATCCGGGCTCTGAGATTTACGGAGGTCTTGCAAACACATGGGATTATGGTAATCTCGGTGTAGAATTAAAGAATAATGTAAAACGTGCATGGTGGCAGAAATTTATTCAGGAATCTCCATACAACGTAGGTGTTGACTGTGCGATCCTGATGAATCCGCAGACATGGGTAGCATCCGGACATCTGGGAAGCTTCTCTGACCCGCTGATGGACTGTAAGGAATGTCACGAACGTTTCCGTGCAGATAAGATCATCGAAGATTTCAGCCAGGAGAACGGTATTGAACTTGAGAGCTCTGTAGACGGATGGTCTCAGGAAGAGATGATGAACTTCATTAAAGATCACAATGTACCATGCCCGACATGCGGCAAACATAACTTTACAGATATCCGCCAGTTCAACCTGATGTTCAAGACATTCCAGGGTGTAACAGAGGATGCTAAGAACACAGTATATTTAAGACCTGAAACAGCACAGGGTATTTTCGTAAACTTCAAGAATGTTCAGAGAACATCCCGTAAGAAAATCCCGTTTGGTATCGGTCAGATCGGTAAATCCTTCCGTAACGAGATCACACCGGGTAACTTCACATTCCGTACACGTGAATTCGAGCAGATGGAACTTGAATTCTTCTGCGAACCGGATACAGACCTTGAGTGGTTTGCATACTGGAAGAGCTTCTGCCTGAACTGGTTACATTCTCTTGGTCTTAAGGATGAAGAAGTTCGTTACCGTGACCATGATGCAGAAGAGTTAAGCTTCTACAGCAAGGCTACTACAGACGTAGAGTTCCTCTTCCCATTCGGATGGGGCGAGCTGTGGGGAATCGCTGACAGAACAGACTATGACCTGACACAGCATCAGAACGTATCCGGACAGGATCTGACATACTTTGATGATGAGAAGAAACAGAAATATATCCCATATGTAATCGAGCCGTCACTGGGAGCTGACCGTGTGGTACTTGCATTCCTGTGCAGCGCATATGATGAGGAAGTTCTGGATGCAGAGAAGAATGACGTTCGTACAGTTCTTCATTTCCATCCGGCACTTGCACCTGTTAAGATCGGTGTGCTTCCTCTTTCCAAGAAACTTAATGAGGGCGCAGAGAAGATTTATCAGCAGTTAAGCAAGAAATATAACTGTGAATATGATGACCGTGGAAACATCGGTAAACGTTACAGAAGACAGGATGAGATCGGTACTCCGTTCTGCGTAACATACGATTTCGAGTCTGAGAACGATGGAGCAGTTACTATCCGTGACCGTGACACAATGGAGCAGGTTCGTGTGAAGATTGATGAACTGGATGCATATTTTGCAGATAAGTTTACATTCTAAATCAGTCAGAAATGTCTGGAAAATAAAATAAGATATTAAAACATAAGACAAAGGTGTCGTTGAATCATTAAAATAATGGTTAACGGCATCTTTGTCTTTTTTACTGAGTGAAGATGGAAGACATCCACCTGACTTAAAAGGAGTTATTGCTCTGCAGATGAAATTCCCATCTGTCTGTAATAACTCCCAATGTTTATGTATGATATCAGTCTTTTTGTGCTTTCTGGCGGGCGAGTTTTTCGATAATATCGATGCAGGCATCATATCCCAGAGTTCCGGTATCCAGGCAGAGATCATAATCATGGTAACTGCCAAGATCGTGTTTGGTATAGGTTTTGAAATAGGTTTCGCGCATATCGTCAATCTTGTTCAGATACTTGCGTGGATCTTCTTTGCCGTTTAATCCTAACTTCTCGATGTGTGCAGTACGGGTATCAACATCTGCATGAAGAAAAACATTCAGACTTGGGATACCTGCCTCACGCAGGATCAGGTTGGAACAGCGTCCGATCAGAATGCAGTCCTGCTGTGCGAGGTGAAGAACCAGTTCTTTCTGTGCACGGAAAATGGCATCATGGGAACTGGAATAGTTCATGGAATTACCCAGGAAATTATCCAGAATTTTTGCACTGCGGCTTAAAGTTTCGCCTTCACGTTCAATATCTTCCTCAGAATATCCGCTTCTGGCAGCAGTTTCTTTTACGAAATCTTTGTCATAATAAGGGATGCCGAGATGTTCTGAGAGTACTTTTCCAACACTGTGTCCGCCGGCACCGAATTCACGGCTGATTGTGATGATCGGATATATTCGTTTAGCCATAGTAATTACCTCCATATGGGTGTGTTTTTTCTTTATTTTATTGTAACGTTTTTTATAACAATCTTCAATAAATATTTTCATTTTTGGTGAAATATGATATAATTTTTAAGATATATATAAAATTCATAGCAATCCTCGGGATTAAATGCATTATTTTTGAGAATTGCTAGAGGAGAAGGAGATGAATCTATGAGAAAAAAAGAGCTTTTCGGAAGTAAAAGAAAAGCAGGCCGGATCGTTGGCCTGGTTGTATCCCTGGCTCTTGCAGTCAGCCTTCTGAGCGGATGTGGACAGGGTAAGACCCGACTGACATTTGGTACAGGCGGTACTGCAGGTACTTATTATTCTTACGGCGGCGTACTTGCCCAGTATATTACGAATAATACAGATACCAAGGTTACAGCTGTTTCCACAGGTGGATCGAAAGCCAATCTGCAGTCCGTGCAGGATGGAGATTTCCAGCTTGGATTTGTACAGTCTGACGTAATGGCCTATGCATGGAACGGCGTAAGAGCTTTCGAGCAGGATGGAGCAACCCATGATTTCAGAACCCTGGGCGGTCTTTATGCAGAGACGGTGCAGTTGTTTACCATGGATCCTGACATCAAGACAGTAGCAGATCTGAAAGGCAAGAGCGTATCCATCGGTGCGGGAAACTCAGGTGTATATTTCAATGCGCTGGATGTTTTAAATGCAGGAGGAATTACTCTTGATGACATCCATCCGCAGTATCTTTCCTTTGAAGACAGTAAAGAATCATTAAAGGATGGAAAGATCGATGCAGCATTTGTTGTTGCGGGAGCGCCTACAACAGCAATCACAGAGCTTGCGACGACCAATGGAGTATATCTGATCAATATTGACGGAGAAATCCGTGATACCATTCTGAACAGTTGTCCGTATTATACCACCTATCAGATTCCGGCAGGTACTTATCCGGGACAGGATGAACCGGTAGAGACCATTACCGTTAAAGCTACGATCGTTGTATCTGAGAGCCTGGATGATGATATTGTTTACGATATGACTGCTGCTATTTTTGATCATGCAGATGAGATCGTATCCGAGAATGCAAAAGGGGCGGAGCTTTCCCTGGAGAATGCCACTACGGGTATGACAATACCATTCCATGAAGGCGCTGCACGTTACTATGCAGAGCACGGAATCACAGTTGACACGAAAGGGGAATAGCCGGTATGAAAGAAAATAAGAGTAAAAAAGTAAATACATCCCCGGCAGGACAGACAGATGCTGTCAGTGAAGCAGATGTAGATGCGGTTATGAAGAAATATGACCGTGAGTCAAATGTCCGTGTATGGACCGGAAAATATAAACTGGCTGTCCGCGGAATTCTGATTGCATTTTCATTATGGTGTATTTATGTAACACTTTTTGCAACATTCCTGGAAGAAATCCGACTGACTTCTTTCCTTGGACTGATCGTTCTGATCGGATTTCTGACTTATCCTGCAAAAAAGGGTGATATCAGAGAGAACTATATGCCGATCGGCGATATTATTTTTATGCTGCTTGGCACAGGAGCGTTTCTGTATTTCACTTTTAATGCAAATAAGATCATTAATCAGGGTACCAGATTTGAAACTTATCAGATCATTATCGGTATTGTTGGTATTCTGGCACTGGTTGAGCTTACCAGACGATGCGTTGGTCTTCCAATTCTGATCGTAGCAGGATTTTTCCTGATCTATGCATTAGCTGTAGGACTTACCAATCCGGCATTCTTTGGCAGAGTGAAATTCCTGGTGCGTAACCTCTTCTATACAAAAGAAGGTATTTTCTCCACACCGGTGAATGTATGCTCCAAGTATATTGTAGTGTTTATTATCTTTGGTGCGTTCCTTGAGAGAACAGGAATCTCCAATTTCTTTATCCAGCTTGCAAACTGCGTAGCCGGAAAATATGCAGGTGGTCCTGCAAAAGTAGCAGTTATCAGTTCTGCACTCTGCGGAATGGTTTCCGGTTCTTCTGTAGGTAATACAGTTACCACAGGTTCCGTTACCATCCCTATGATGAAAGAAACAGGATATAAACCAGAGTTTGCCGGTGCTGTTGAGGCTGCTTCCTCTACTGGTGGACAGATCATGCCTCCGATCATGGGAGCTGCAGCATTCCTGATGGCTGACTTTGTAGGTGTTTCGTATTCACAGATTATTGTCAGAGCGATTCTGCCGGCGATTCTGTATTTTGCTGGAATCTTTATCGCAGTACATCTGGAAGCCAAGAAACTTGGACTTTCCGGTATTCCGAAAGAAGAACTTCCTGTATTCAAGATCCTGATCCGTAAGATTTACCTGTTATTACCTCTGGTTATGCTGGTTGTCTGGGTATCTGGAAACTATATGACTATGCAGAAAGCTGCAAGTTATGCGATTATTCTTTCTATCGTGGTAAGTCTGTTTGACAAAGAGAACAGGATCAGTGTTACAAAGTGCCTGGACGCTCTGGAAGCAGGCGGAAGAGGCGTTATTTCCGTAGCAGTAGCCTGCGGTGTTGCAGGTATTATTTCCGGTTCCATCACTATGACTGGTCTTGCAAATGACCTGATCAACGGAATCATCGGTGTTGCAAACGGAAGACTGATCATTGCACTGTTCCTTACAATGCTTTGCTGCATCGTACTTGGTATGGGTGTTCCGACAACTGCGAACTACTGTATCATGGCAGCAACCTGTGCGCCGATTCTGGTTCGTATGGGAGTGCCGATCCTGGCAGCTCACTTCTTTGTATTTTATTTTGGTATTGTAGCAGATATCACACCGCCGGTAGCACTTGCTGCTTATGCGGGTTCCGCGATTGCCAAGTCAAATCCGATGAAGACCGCATTTACAGCTTCAAAACTGGCTATCGCAGTATTTATCGTACCATATGTATTCTGCTTTAATCCGTCTATGCTTCTGATCGATACTACTGCTGTCAGTGTAGTTCAGATCTTTATCACTTCACTGATTGGTGTATTTGGTCTGTCAGCATCACTGGAAGGTTATCTCTTCCGAAAGATGCCGGTACTGATCCGTATCATGCTGGCTGTAGGAGGACTGATGCTTATCGATCCGACTCTTATGACAGATATCGTGGGAATCCTTCTTATCGTGGCTGGCTGCGCATGGCAGAAAATGCAGCAGAATAAAGCTGTAGCATAATAAGTTTAATTGGTTTAATTGAATTAGCAAAGTCCTCTGTTTCTATTGGGAAAATAGACGCGGAGGACTTCTTTGGATATAGAGGAAGAAATTATGGATTGTGAAAATCCGCCTGACTGTATATTTGATAACTGAGTTGTTTTTATGAAGAATATAAAAAATCCGCCAGAGTATTTAGGAAATATTCCGACGGATTCTTTTGTATAAATTTCAGATTGTTTATTTCCGACTGAGATAATTTAGAAATCCAGTTCTTTCAGATAACGTCCCAGTGCGTCCTGCCAGGTTGGAAGAGGAGTGAAGCCATTGGCTGTCAGTTTGCTCTTATCCAGGCGGCTGTTGAATGGTCTGGCAGCCTTGGATGCGCCGTATTCAGCAGTTGTGACAGAGTTTACAGTCATATTTTCCGGGAGATATTCCGGATGTCCCATGGCAGCAGCCTGACGGAAGATTTCTTTTGTGAAATCATACCAGCTGATGTAGCCTCCTTCATTGGTTGCATGATAGTAACCGTATTTCTCTGTTTCAATCATATCTACCAGAAGTCTTGCCAGGTCATAAGTATAAGTTGGAGTACCGATCTGATCGTTTACAACGGAAAGGGTATCATGTGTCTTTCCGAGATTGATCATAGTTTTGATAAAGTTCTTGCCGTTCTTACCGAATACCCATGCGATACGTACGATAAAGAATTTGTCCACAGTGCCGGATACAGCGAGCTCGCCGTCCAGTTTTGTCTGTCCATAGACATTTAATGGCTTGTAATCTTTGCAGTCAGGTTCCCATGGTGTAGTTCCCTGACCATCGAATACGTAGTCAGTAGAGAGATACAGCATCTTGATGTCGAGCTCTTTGCAGACATCAGCGATATTCTGAGTTCCGGTTACATTTACAAGGCGGACTTTCGGCTGATTTTCCTCATCTTCGGCAGCGTCTACAGCTGTCCATGCAGCGCAGTGGATCACTGCATCAACCTTTGCTTCTTTGATGACTTTTTCTACAGAAGCTTTATCAGTGATATCCATCTGTACATAAGGCATTGTGGTAACTGCAGTACCGTCAGCAATTCCGCTGTAGGAAGGAGCGATATCGCTTCCTACACCTTCATAGCCGCGTTTCTCAAGTTCATTCATAACATCATGTCCGAGCTGACCGCCTACACCTGTTACAAAAACTTTCATAATTTATGCCTCCCCGCGGTGTGCGTACATTTTTTCATAGTAGTTCTGGTATTCACCGGAGATGATAGTTTCCCACCATTCTTTGTTCTCGAGATACCATTTGATAGTCTTCTTGATACCGTCTGCGAATTTAGTTTCCGGTAACCATCCCAGTTCGTTGTGAATCTTAGTCGGGTCAATCGCATAACGCATATCGTGTCCTTTACGGTCTGCTACGTATGTGATCAGGCTTTCTGGTTTGCCGAGTTCTTTGCAGATGATCTTAACGATATCAATGTTTGTCATCTCATTGTGTCCACCTACATTGTAAACTTCGCCTACACGTCCGTTATGGATGATCAGGTCGATGGCACGGCAGTGGTCTTCTACATAGAGCCAGTCACGAACATTTTCGCCTGTTCCGTATACTGGAAGTGGTTTGTCATTTAATGCGTTGGCGATCATTAACGGAATCAGTTTTTCCGGGAAATGATATGGTCCGTAGTTGTTGGAGCAGCGGCTGATGGATACAGGCAGTCCGTAAGTTCTGTGGTAAGCAAGTACCAGAAGGTCTGCAGAAGCTTTGGAAGAGCTGTAAGGGCTGCTGGTGTGGATCGGAGTTTCCTCTGTGAAGAACAGGTCAGGTCTGTCTAGTGGCAGATCTCCGTATACTTCGTCAGTGGATACCTGATGGTAACGTTTGATTCCGTATTTACGGCATGCGTCCATGAGGACAGCAGTACCAATAATGTTAGTAGTAAGGAAAACTTCCGGGTTTTCAATGGAACGGTCTACGTGGCTTTCTGCTGCGAAGTTTACAACCATGTCAGGATGTTCTTCTTCGAAGAGTTTGTAAACAGCTTCGCGGTCTGTGATGCTTTCCTTAACAAAACGGAAATTCGGGTTGTCCATAACAGGAGCAAGAGTGGAAAGGTTTCCTGCATATGTCAGGCAGTCCAGACAGATGATACGATAGTCCGGGTATTTCTTTAACATGTGAAAAATAAAGTTGCTTCCGATAAATCCGGCACCGCCGGTTACGATAATATTCATTGTGATTCTCCTTTAATTTTATAAATAATATAAGTATTCTGCTGTAATCTGTCATAGAAGGAACTGATGACAGATTACAGAGAGAAAGTATTAGGGGCGAATGATTTAAATTCTGTTTAGCAGAAACAATTTCGGCAGAATCAGAAGGATGGTTCTGATTCAATTAGTGAAGTACATCCAGGTATTTGCCATCCAGTACATCTTTCAGATACTGGCCATACTGGTTCTTTTTCAGTACTTCATAAACTTTCAGCACATCCTCTTTTGTGATCCATCCATTGAGATATGCGATCTCTTCCAGGCATCCAATCTTGCGGTGCTGGTGGCTTTCCATAGTTTTTACGAAGTTTGTGGCTTCTACGAGGCTCTCATGTGTGCCGGTATCCAGCCATGTGAATCCCTGACCGAGAAGTTCAACGTTTAATTCGTTTTTTTCCAGATAAATGCGGTTGAGGTCTGTGATCTCAAGCTCGCCTCTGGCACTTGGTTTCAGATTCTTTGCATATTCTACAACACGGTTGTCATAGAAATATAATCCTGTTACACAGTAATTGCTCTTCGGATGTTCCGGTTTCTCTTCAATAGAGATGGCCTTGCCTTCTTTGTCAAATTCCACAATGCCGAATCTCTCCGGATCATCTACATAGTATCCGAATACAGTAGCGCCTTCGCCTGATTCTGCATTCTGTACAGCAGCCTGAAGTCTCTTCTTCAGACCATGTCCTGCGAAAATGTTATCGCCAAGAACCATGGCAACTGTGTCATTACCGATAAATTCCTCGCCAATGATAAAGGCCTGTGCAAGTCCATCCGGGCTTGGCTGTACGGCGTAGGTGAGATGAACACCAAACTGATGTCCGTCACCCAGAAGTTCTTCGAAACGTGGGGTATCCTGTGGAGTAGAGATGATCAGGATATCACGGATCCCTGCGTTCATCAGTACAGACATTGGATAGTAGATCATTGGTTTATCATAGATTGGCAGAAGCTGCTTGGATGTTACCATGGTGAGCGGGTAGAGGCGTGTGCCGGAACCGCCTGCTAAAATAATACCTTTCATTTGTATTCTCCTTTTTCATTTTGTCAGTACGTAGTTAGGGTGATATTTCGTCAGTTATCTGTGTAAATGATAAGTGGAATATCAGACTGTTACGATACTGGCTGGTTCAACGGGTTTCTGGATTGTCAGGCTGATTTACGACATATTCCTGACTTTGGTGATTGTATTATAAAAGGTGACCTAAGGTCACCTTCAAGTGCTTTTTACAAAAAAGTTAAAATTTGGTTATTTTTCACAAAGAAAAATGCCTGCATCTTTTGTAATGAAGAAGCCATCCTTTGTTTTTCGTGATACGAATCCACGGAAATCCTTATATCTGTCCAGAAGATACTGATTCTGGTTTCCATGGCAGGAAAGAATATAGGAGATCAGCGGTTCTGCATCCGGGACAAGAAGGGAGTCCTTATAGGATTCCCAGGAAATATGGGAAAAATACGGATTCAGTATCGCAGCTCCGTTTTCTCTGCCGAAACGTTCATACAGTCTGTCAGCAGAGAGGACAATGCGGTCGTCGAAATTCTGTACCAGCTGACTGACTTCCTGCATATGTCTGCTTCCGTAAGTACTGCATACAAGCCTGCCGCCCGGGACAAGCACCCTGCGGATCTCATTGCATACAGCAGGAATATTCTCGCAGTAAAACAGTACATGGTTGGCAATCACCAGATCAAAGTAGCAGTCTTCATGAGGAATTTCTGCGCAGTCAAATACCTCAAAAGAGAAACGGCTGTCCTTTCGCCCGATGGCACGTCTGGCATCACGGAGCATTCCCGAAGACAGATCGGAAAGTGTAACCGAAATATCCTGGGGAAGGAACTGGATATTCTGTGCCCACAGAGCTCCGTCGCCACATCCTAATTCCAGAATCCGCATACCGGGCTGAATGTGGCACTGTTCATAAATCCATGGAAACCATCCCTGCTTATTCTGGGAGTAGAGACTGTGGAGATTGATACGGGAAGAAATATTGGATGCATTCTGGTACTGATTCTTCATGCTCTTTTCCATGCCGGTCAGATGGATCAGGTCAAGCATTTGATTCCAGTCAATGGCATGTTGGGAGCGGATTGCTTCTGTAGTATCCTGGATTGCTTTTTCTACCAGCTGCATCTGCTCGATGCGGTCACGCACCAGTTTCAGCTGAATGTTCAGAGAGTTCTCCATGAAATGATAATCCGAATCATCAATGGTCATCTCCCGGATATCGTCCAGAGAGAATCCCAGATATTTCAGAAGCAGGATCTGGGAAAGTCTGGCGAAATCCTCATCTGTGTAGAAACGTGCCCCGGATTCTGTCACATAGGAGGGTTTGAGGATATTCTGTTTATCATAATAACGGATGGTACGGAGCGTTACATGAGCCATCCGCGCAAATTCTCCGGAAGAGTAGTAGCCGTCTTTTTTCATGCAAAAACCTTCTTTTAAATAAAATAATTCTGTTATCAAATGAAAATTATGACAGATAAATGCTTTACATTTATTGATTTTCAATCTGAATAGAGTATAACACAGTTTACTGTCAGCCTACAAGCATCAGGCTCTGCCAGTGCATGAAATGGGGAGTTTTGGATTTTTTTGAAGGATACTAATGCTTGTCTTTTAACTGTAGATATGATATGTTAAATAAGAACCAAAAGCAGCATATTTCTATGCTGGAAACAGATTTTCCATACGAATCATAATCTGGCAGTTCTGCCACAATTTTTCCAAAATACAATAATATAAGAGAGAACAATATGTAAGGTGCAGGAACAGGAGGAGCCTGATGATCAATTTATTCGATTTTACTTACTGCGGTGATTATAACCGTCAGATCCAGAATCTGGCAAGGATGGTGCCGGAGAAGTGGAGTTTTTCGGATACAGAAGATAACGGAATCCTGAAAGGATATCTGGAGCATACATTTAAACGCCTTTATGAAGAACAGAAGGTGTGGGAGAGAAAGAATTATGCCATATTTAATACAGGACTCTTTAATTACTATTATCAGCCGATCTATGCGTACTTTATTCCCAATCTGGTTCCGGACAGGCAGCCGTGGTTTCTGGATGGATTTTACACAGAATATTATTTATTAAAAGAAGGAATCACCAGTCTGCCGGAAAAAGCAAGCTATGTAGAGAATCCGTCAGATCTTGTATTTGACACGAAGCTTCCGGTCATCCCACAGTATGATCACATATTCGGAGATGAAGAGAATGCAGCGCGTCTGCCAAAAGAAGTGCGGGAAAGCAGCATGCGTCTGCAGCTGTTTGACGGGGCACTGAAGCAGACCAGACGGATGCTGGAGGCAGATTATAAGACTGCGATCCCGCAGTATTACAATCATTCTATCCAGTTACTGATCCCTATCTGTCTGAGACACCCGGGCAGGCCGGATCTGGCACTGGCATGTATGAAGACACCCGATGGAAGCAAATATCTGGGCCGGACCTGCCTGACATTGCGGATAGCGTATCACAATGCCAGACTTCTTGCCAGAGTAGATAAAAGCTGGCTTCTGGGTGCTCCATCTGCCTGAGATGGACTACAGGAAAGATAGACGTTACTGGGCACGGAAGGAACAGTAACAGATTGACACAGAGGATAAGCTTTGCTATATTGACACGCAGAAG
>NZ_JBQHWS010000062.1:0-21479 GCF_052063845.1 Blautia sp. HCP3S3_D9 | reverse complement strand
TCCCCGAGCCGGGGCCTGCCAGGACCATCATTGGTCCCGACAGGTGAGCGATCGCCCGAAGCTGAGATGGATTTCTCTTCATATTTATTTGCTTAATTTCTCAATAGCCGCCTTTACACGTTTGATTGTCTCGTCTTTACCGATAATCTCCATGATCTCAGTAGCACCAGCCGGTGTCATCTGCTTGCCGGAAACAGCAGTACGCAGAGGCCACATTACGTATCCGTTCTTATAGCCGTGCTCTTTTACGAATGCACTTAAGGTCTCAAATAACGGATCATTTGTATAATCTTCCTGCTCTTCCAGAACCGGAAGTACTTCTTTTAATACTGCAAGAGAAGTCTCTTCATTTGTTTTCATTTTCTTATGGCAGTACATAGCGGAATCATATTCCGGTACTTCCTCAAAGAAGTCAATCAGAGCCGGGATATCAGGGAATGTTTCGATTCTTGTCTGTACCATTCCTGCAATCTTCTTGAAGTTGTAATCTTTCTTCAGAACTTCTTTCATGTATGGAAGTGCTTTCTCATAGAACTCATCCGGATCCATTTTCTTAATATATTCGCCGTTCATCCAGCGCAGTTTTGCAATGTCAAAGACTGCCGGTGATTTATTGATATGACGGTAGTCAAATGCCTGTACCAGTTCATCCAGTGTAAAGATCTCTCTGTTATCTGCAGGGCTCCATCCGAGAAGTGCTACATAGTTAATGATCGCTTCTGATACAAATCCCTGATCAAGCAGATCTTCGTAGGAAGAATGTCCGCAGCGTTTGGAAAGTTTCTGGTGTGTCTCGTCTGTGATCAGAGGACAGTGTACATAAACCGGGATATCCCATCCGAATGCTTCGTAGATACGGTTGTATTTCGGAGCGGAGGAAAGGTATTCGTTACCTCTTACTACGTGTGTGATCTCCATTAAATGGTCATCAACTACGTTTGCAAAGTTATATGTCGGATATCCGTCAGATTTGATAAGGATCAGGTCTTCGAGTTCCTCGTTGTTTACTGTGATATCTCCATAGATTACATCGTGGAACGTTGTAGTTCCTTCTGTCGGCATGTTGAAGCGGATTACGTGTGGTTCTCCGGCATCAAGACGGCGCTGTACTTCTTCTTTGGAGAGTTTAAGGCAGCGTTTGTCGTAGATGGAGATCTCTTTTCCTCCTACAATACGTTTCATGCCTTCGAGTTCTTCTTTGTGGCAGAAGCAGTAGTATGCGTCTCCCTGTTCTACTAACTGCTGTGCATATTTCAGGTAGATTCCCTGTGCCTGACGTTCGCTCTGTACGTATGGTCCAAAACCTTTGTCTTTGTCCGGACCTTCGTCGTGGAGAAGTCCTGTCTTTGCAAGGGTACGGTAGATGATGTCTACGGCACCTTCTACGTAACGTTCCTGGTCTGTATCTTCAATACGGAGAATGAAATCTCCGCCTTCGTGTTTTGTAATAAGGTATGCGTATAATGCTGTTCTTAAATTTCCAACATGCATTCTGCCTGTAGGGCTTGGTGCAAATCTTGTTCTGATCTTGGTCATAACTTTTCACTCCTGAATTATTTATATATTCAAAATCTGTAAAAAAAGACCCTGCTTAAAAGCAGCGCCTTTCTACTTTCGGGTTTATTATACGTCAGAGGCTTTCTTATTTCAAGTCGGGATATTGGAAAATTTTAATGTTTTTTGAAAAGGGACGCATGGGAAGCAATCATGTCCGGGGGCTCAGTTTCAGAACCATTGTATTTCTAGGCATTCGGGAAGCCGCTAAAAACATGAGCCGCTCTCTCAAACTCGCTCCGTTGCAAACTTCGCTCAGACAGTGAAACGATCGGCTCATAACGCGTCTTTCCGAATACCAAGAACTACAATGAACCCTCAAATTCGCCCCCGGACATGATTGCTTCCCATGCTGGCTACTGTCCTCTGGAAATATTGCACACACATTCTTCTGTATGGCTGTTGTAATAAATATCTGCATAGTATTACGTCACATTCAGGACCATTCGAATACTTATCCTCTGCTTCACAATAATTCTGGCGTTCTTTTTAAGTACAGTCATTCTTCCATCTTCTGTTCCTTATCAGTAAGTTCTTCCAACTCACTTATCACAATATAATAGAGGGATGTTTCAATTTTGCGAAGCTACTATTTTTGTGATATTTGCCACTAAATATAAATAACTCAACTTTCCCAGCTGATATTTCCAAATAAATCCTGAATAAATGCGGCTTGAGATGCAATCCATTCACTTACTTTACATTTTATAATGGATGTAATATCAGCAGATAATGTTAAAATGTGTTCCACAAACAGAGCCATAAGACTCTGAAGTGCACTGGTTAAGTCCATGTCCTGGATATCATCACAGAACATGAAGAATAATTCGCCATACGTTTTCTGGTCATTTTGGTTCCTCCGGATCCATTCCAGAATGATATATCTTGTAAATACAATGGTCGTATGGCTTACCATTGCACCATAATTATGGCTCTGAAATTCAGTGCCTAACTTCAGAAAGGATTTTGATGATCTGAAAAAACATTCGATAGACCATATGCCGATATTTTAGAAATGCCGATAAAATTTCTGTAAGATTCCATGCCTGACTCAATATCAGGCATGGTTAATAAACTATCGGCATTTATTTTAATCCACAAAGCCGCTTGATAGCATCTTCGTCATTGGCATACTTGAACACCACATCATCCTTAAAGACGGATCTGTCACTATCGCTAAGCTTATGCAGTGCTTCCCTCTTCATCTCTTCAGTAACCTTGGCGTAGAAACGAGTCGTTTCTATATTCGAATGACCAAGCCATTCAGATATAGTAGGGAGAGGCACCCCCGTAGACGATGTTCAAAATTTGTGACCTTATCTGCCAGAGCCTGCCGCTGATACAATCTGCTTTCAATCTGATGGACAAGTACATTTCGAGACCAACCGTTTTCTGCTGACTTTTGGATATACCATTTACGTTCATTCATATCAGCAACCTTATCCAGAAGAACAATATTGTGACCCCACGGAATTTGTGCAACAACCTGTTGCACAAATTCTCGATCCGGATAAGTCTCAGCGAATTTTGCCATATACTTCAAATTACGAACAGAATAACCTTTGCTTTCTGGAAAAGCTATCCGAATATCTGCTGCAAGGTTATCAATAAACTTATTGCCCCATGACTTATGTTCATTGATCACACAACCGATGTCATAATAAAGAAGAATCATATCTGCATTCACATGAACCGCCGCACGGTATTGTGCCGCAGTAATTTCACTCTTGATATTTTCAATAATAGAAAGATACTCAGATGTATTCATTAGCACACTCATCGCCTCGCTTTCACATAATTCTTATCATTATTTTTCTCTCTTGATATGCTAATATGTAATTCAAAAATAATCCATATACTCTTTTATCTTTTTCCATAATAAATCGGTAACAGCAATCTTTTCTGTAAAATAAAAAAAGCTTCATAATATCATTTTCTGATTACAATTGATCAAAATAATGATATCATGAAACCATTTTAGCGTAAAGCTGAAAAGATTGTTATTTCTTCTACTCCATTTTAAACAGTAACCAATGAGAAAGAACAGATGAAAACGTAAGATGTCTGGCTACTGGCAAAATAACATATTTCCACTCAGTACAAATATTGCAAAAGTACATGACAACATACAACAAAACAGCGCATAAAAATATTTTATTTGGAGTGCATTTGCAGGGGTCTTAGATATTCTTAGCTCTCAGAAATCTGCGTTATGAGCCGGCTGCTTCACTGTCTGAGCGGAGTTTGCAACGGAGCGAGTTTGACAAGACGGCTCATGCTTTTAGCAGATTTCTGAGGGCTTAGAATATCTTAGGTCCCGAAACCGCACTCCAAATAAAATATTTTTATGCGCGTCCCTTTTGACGATTACAATCTACATCCTGCGAAATCTCTCATAACGTTCCTGTGCAATCTGTTCACCTCTTTTACCAGATTGTTTCACCAGAAACTGCTTCATTCTAATCTTCATATACTCTGCGATTTCCAGTAAGTTTTCCTCACTTGCAGGATATTCCTCCGGTATAATGCGTTCGATGACTCCCAGTTCTTTCAGATGAGCCGCTGTTACTTTCATAACTTCTGCGGCTTCTGGTGCTTTTCTGCTGTCTTTCCAGAGGATGGAGGCGAAGCCCTCCGGTGAGAGGATGGTGTAGGTTGCATTTTCCATCATCCAGACTTCGTTACCGACTGCCAGTGCAAGTGCACCGCCGCTGCCGCCTTCGCCAATTACAATAGAAAGTACTGGCACTTTCAAGTCTGACATTTCGAGGAGATTGCGTGCAATGGCTTCGCCCTGTCCGCGTTCTTCTGCTTCGAGTCCGCAGAATGCTCCCGGTGTATCTACAAATGCGATGACTGCGCGTCCGAATTTCTCTGCCTGTTTCATCAGGCGAAGTGCTTTTTTATAGCCTTCGGGTGATGGCATTCCGAAATTGCATTTGATATTTTCTTTTGTGGTGTGCCCTTTTCGGATTCCGATTACGGTGACGGGTTGTCCGTCCAGTGTGGCGATGCCGCCGATGATGGCATTGTCGTCTCTGACACCCCTGTCGCCGTGGAGTTCCATGAAGTCATCGAAGATCGTGTCAATGTATTCTGCTGCAGACGGGCGATTGCTGCTTCTGGCAATCTGGACTCTGTCCCAGGCGGTGAGGTCTTTTTGTTTCTTCTGCTTTTTCTTTTTACCAAAGGTGTCGAATGCTCTTGCCGGGGTTTCCTGTGGAAATTCTCCGTATTGTTCTTTTGTACTGTGTAGTTTCAGGATGAGGGAAAGGGTATCGTGCATGGACCCTCGTTCTGCAATTCCGTCGAGAAATCCATGTTCCAGAAGAAATTCCGGTCTCTGGAAGCCTTCCGGGAGTTTCTGGCCTATGGTCTGTTCTATGACTCTTGGACCGGCGAATCCGATCAGGGAGCCCGGTTCTGCAAGGATGATGTCTCCGAGCATGGCGAAGCTTGCAGTGACGCCGCCGGTGGTGGGGTCTGTCAGTACAG
This sequence comes from Blautia sp. HCP3S3_D9, assembly GCF_052063845.1. Lineage (NCBI taxonomy): Bacteria > Bacillati > Bacillota > Clostridia > Lachnospirales > Lachnospiraceae > Blautia > Blautia sp. HCP3S3_D9. The sequence goes on along the minus strand of NZ_JBQHWS010000062.1, from coordinate 16,430 downwards.
ATGTATAAAGGAGTCCTGCTTCGGAGTGGCGTTTGATGGCTGCGGAGGTTTTTGCCATCTGCATCAGTGATACGATTCCTTCCTGCATTCTTGCGCCGCCGGAGCAACAGAACAGGATAACCGGTAGGCCCTGACGTGTGGCTTCTTCAAATGAGCGGGTAATTTTTTCTCCCACTACATAACCCATGGATGCCATCAGGAATCTGGCGTCCATGGCTCCGAGTACGGTGCGGATGCCGCCGATGGTGGCTTCCCCGATGAGGATTGCCTCGTCCATTTTTATTTTCTCTTTCAGATCTTCAATCTTTTGTGGGTAGTTCGGATAGTCCAGGGGATTGCTGTTTTCGATTCCTGTGAACCACTCTTTGAAGCTTCCCTTGTCTGCGATCATTTTGATGCGGCGTTTCGCGCTGATCCTGAAATATCCTCCGCATTTCGGGCACACGTAGGCGTTGGATATTACGTCTTCTCTGTAAACTATTTCTCCGCACTTTGGACATTTGATCCATAAGCCTTCAGGTACGGAAACAGATGCGGACTGTTTGTTCCGCTCTTCTGAAACTGTTTTCTTAAAAAATCTCTTCAAGTCTGCCATTAAAATCCTGCTCCTTTATGTAACCCAATTCTTTTATAAATCCGGATAATGCTGCGGAATGAAATCTGTAGTGATATTCCCCTCCTGGAAGTCTGGCTGGTTCAGCAGTTCGTACAGGAAGTCTACGTTTGTCTTTACCCCTTCAATCGCGACTTCCCCAAGTGCGCTGATCATCTTCCGGATGGCGCTGCGGCGGTCTTTGTCGTAGACGATGATCTTGGCGATCATGGAATCGTAGTATGGCGGAATTGCATAGTCATTGTAGACTGCTGTATCCACGCGGATTCCGTTTCCGCCAGGCAGATGCAAGTCTGTGATCCTGCCGGGACATGGCATGAAATATCTCTCAGGGTCTTCGGCATTGATCCTGCATTCCATGGCATGACCACGGATTTCTATATCTTTCTGCTGAACGCTTAATGGTTCGCCTGCTGCGATACGAATCTGCTCTTTGATCAGGTCTACGCCTGATACGAATTCCGTTACCGGGTGCTCTACCTGGATTCTGGTGTTCATTTCCATGAAATAGAATTCGCCGGACTGATCCAGCAGGAACTCTATGGTTCCCGCGCTTTCGTATCCTGCTGCCTTTGCGGCGCGGACCGCGGTCTCACCCATCTTCTTTCGCAGTTTGTCAGAGATCGCGATGCACGGGGATTCCTCGATCATTTTCTGGTGTCGTCTCTGGACGGAACAGTCACGCTCTCCGAGATGGATCGCATTTCCGTATTTATCTGCAAGAATCTGCACTTCCACATGTCTCGGATTCTCTACGAAACGTTCCAGATACATGGTATTGTCGGAGAAAGAATGGACGGACTCCTGCTGTGCTGTCTCGAATAATTTAGCAAATTCCTGCTCATTTCTGGCTACACGCATTCCTTTTCCGCCGCCTCCTGCAGAAGCCTTGATCATGACCGGGAAGCCGATTTCTTTTACTGCTTCCTGTGCTTCTGCCACTGTGTAGACCGGCTCTTTTGTGCCTGGAACTACCGGGACTTTGGCTCTGCGCATCGTGTTTTTTGCTTCGGATTTATTTCCCATTCTGGAAATGACTTCCGCGGATGGACCGATAAATGCTACGTTGCATTTCTCACACATCTCTACGAAACGGCTGTTCTCTGAGAGAAAACCAAAGCCCGGATGAATGGCTTCTGCGTTTGTGGCAATAGTTGCGCTTAATATCCGTTCCATGTTCAGATAACTGTCTGTGGACTGTGCTTTGCCAATGCAGACTGCTTCATCTGCAAGCTGTGTGTGCAGGGCATCTCTGTCTGCTTCTGAATATACGGCAACTGTACGGATTCCCATTTCGCGGCATGCGCGGATAATGCGCACTGCGATCTCGCCTCGGTTGGCGATTAAAATTTTTCCAAACATCTGTTATGCTCCTACTGCAAAGGTCAGTTCTGCGATCACTGCTACTTTTCCGTCCTGATTTGTGGCTTTTGCTCTGCCGACTCCCATCGGACCTTTTTCTTTGATAATTTCTACTTCAAGTGTAAGAGTGTCGCCCGGGACTACTTTGTTCTTAAATTTCGCATTGTTAATGGATGCAAAGTATGCGATTTTTCCCTTGTTTTCCGGTTTGCTCAGGATTGCAACTGCACCGGTCTGGGCAAGTGCTTCGATGATCAGGACTCCCGGCATGATCGGTTCTTGTGGGAAGTGGCCGGCGAACTGCGGCTCATTGTATGTGATGCATTTCTTTCCTGTTGCTTTTACGCCCGGAACCAGATCTTCGATTGTATCGATCAGGAGGAACGGGTGTCTGTGGGGAATAATTTCCATGATTTCTTTTGTTGTAAGTTTCATTATAAATACCTCCTTATCTTTTGTTACTGTTCATTCCATGTCCAGTAACACGTTTCGCGCCGTATGTCTCAGGATTTTGGCATACTCATGCCAAAGCACCTCGCGGAATAGTAGCGTGTGAACAGTAACTATCTTTTTCTCTATTCTATCACAAACATTGGCTGTCCGAACTCTACCATCTGTTCATTTTCTACCAAAATCTGTTTAACTGTGCCATCGAATTCTGATTCAATCTCGTTCATCAGTTTCATTGCTTCTACAATGCCAAGGACCTGACCTTTGCTTACTTTGTCTCCGACTTTTACGAACGGAGCGCTGTCAGGTGATGAGGCTGCATAGTAGATTCCTACAAGCGGGGATTTCACTACATTTCCTGTGAGTGTTTCTTCATCAGATACTATACCTGCGCCTGTCTCATTCTGTCCGGCAGACTGGGACGCTGACTGCACAACTGGCTGTACTGCTGCCTGATACTGGGCAGCAAATGCTGCTGCATCTGCATTTGCTGCTACCTGCTGCACGATTGTTTTCTCTGCTGACATGGAGATGTTTAAGTTTCCGTCCTGCAGATTAAATTGTGTCAGCTTTGAATCGCTGACTGCGTGGATCAGTTCTAATATATTTGATAATTCCATTTATTTCCTCCTGCCTGAATCAATTAGATATTCAGACTGTCTGATCCAGACAGATATCTGATTTTTCGCTCCGCCGGATCTGTATTAATTATTGTTTCTGTAAGATTAGTCTTCGTATTTCTTAATAAGTAAAGATGCGTTATGTCCGCCAAATCCCAGGGAGTTTGACAGTGCATATTTGATATCCATCTTAACCGGGCCGTTTCCTACATAATCCAGGTCGCACTGTTCATCCGGTACCTGATAGCCTACAGTCTGGTGGATCAGTCCTTCCTGAAGTTCTTTCACGCAGGTGATCACTTCTACTGCACCGGCTGCGCCTAAAAGATGTCCTGTGATGGATTTGGTGGAGTTTACTTTCATTTCTTTTGCATGCTCACCGAATGTCTTCTTGATGGCAATGGTTTCGAATAAGTCGTTATGGTGTGTACTTGTACCGTGAGCGTTTACATACCATACGTCATCTGTAGAAATGCCTGCTTCTTTTACTGCAAGTTCCATAGCTTTGGCTGCACCGGAGCCGTCTTCTGCAGGAGATGTGATGTGAAATGCATCGCCGGTTGCACCGTAGCCTGTGACTTCAGCAAGGATTTTTGCACCACGTGCTTTTGCGTGTTCCAGTTCTTCCAGAACTACGACACCTGCACCCTCACCCATAACGAAACCACTTCTTTCTTTGTCAAAAGGAATGGAACATCTCTTCGGATCCGTGGAGGATGTCAGGGCTGTCAGAGCTGCAAAACCGCCGAAGCCTGTTGGTGTGATGGCTGCTTCTGTTCCACCTGCGACCATTACGTCTGCATCAGACCACTGGATGGTGCGGTATGCTTCACCGATACTGTGGGTTCCTGTTGCGCAGGCTGTTACAACGTTGATGTTCTTTCCACGGAGGCCGAACTGAATGGATACATTTCCGGATGCCATGTTGGAGATCAGAAGTGGGATCATCAGAGGATTCAGTCTGCCCGGGCCTTTTGTCTCCAGGATCTCGCAGGATTTCTCTACTACCTGCATGCTTCCGATGCCGCTTCCTACGCTGCATCCTACACGGAACGGATCTTCTTTTGTCATGTCAAGGCCGGACTGCTCGATGGCTTCTTTTGCTGCTGCAACTGCATACTGGCTGAAAAGTTCCATACGTTTGGCTGATTTGAAATCCATGTAATCTTTTGCATTAAAATTATTGATCTCTGCTGCCATGTGTGCTCTGTATTTGTTTGTGTCGAAACGGGTTACTTCTGCAAAATTTGTTTTGCCCTCTTTTACACTGTTCCAGAATTCTTCTACATTCAGACCTACAGGAGTGATAGCTCCCATACCCGTGATCACTACTCTTCTCATTTTCTTCTCCTCATCTATGTAACATTATTCAATATTTCTGACAAATAAGCGTCTTCTTCCGACACTTTTATCTGTCTCTGCTTTATACATTCATACCGCCATCCACACTGATGACCTGTCCTGTGATATAATCTGCTTTGTCTGATGCCAGAAATACTACCGCATTTGCAATATCTTCCGGTTTTCCGAATCGTCCCAGAATGATCTGCTTACAAGCATTCTCTTTCAGTTCTTCAGAAAGTACTTCTGTCATTTCTGTGTCTACGAATCCCGGTGCAATGGCGTTTACTGTGATTCCACGGCTTCCGAGTTCTCTTGCCATTGTCTTTGTCAGACCGATAACTCCTGCTTTGGATGCTGCATAGTTTGCCTGGCCTGCATTTCCAAGGATTCCGGAAACAGAGGAAATATTGATGATCTTTCCGTTTCTCTGTTTCAGCATCTGACGGGCGCTGTGACGAATGGTATTAAATGTGCCTTTCAGATTTACATTTAATACGGAATCAAAATCTTCTTCTTTCATTTTCATGATCAGACCGTCTTTGGTGATCCCGGCGTTATTTACCAGAATATCCAGATGACCGTGTTCTTTTACCACATCTTTTATCATGGCTTCGCAGGCTTCGAAATCGCTGATATTGCATTTATATATAGAAGCTTTTCCACCGTTTTCTTCGATGGTCTGCTTTACTTCTTTTGCACGCTCTTCGGAGCCATTGTAATTGACGATCACCTCTGCACCTTCTTTTGCAAGCGCAATGGCGATAGCGCGTCCGATGCCGCGTCCTGCACCGGTGACAAGTGCTACTTTATTCTCCAGCATTTACAGACAACTCCTTTCTTACTGCTTCCAGGTCTTCTACTTTCTCTATATGTAAGGCTTTTACATTTCTGTTGATTTTCTTAAGAAATCCGGTCAGTGTCTTTCCTGGTCCGATTTCGATAAATGTATCTACACCATCACTGATCATCTGCTCTACAGACTGCTGCCAGCGCACGGAGGAAGCCACCTGTTTTACGAGAAGCTCCTTTACCTGTTCAGGCTCTGTCACGTTCTGTGCAGTTACATTTGTCACATATGGAATGGCAAACTTCTGAATCTCCACATCTGCCAGAGCCTGTCCAAGTTTCTCTCCGGCTTCTCTCAGAAGTCCGCAATGGAAAGGTCCGCTGACTTTAAGCGGGATCACACGTCTTGCACCGGCTGCTTTTAATGCCTCTCCTGCTGCTGCGACTGCTTTCTCTTCTCCTGTGATCACAATCTGTCCGGGGCAGTTATAATTTGCAATGGATACAATTCCTTCTGTCTCCTGGCAGACCTTTTCGATAAGTTCTGCATCTGTTCCAAGGACTGCTGACATTGCGCCGCCTGTCGGATATGCCTCCTGCATCAGGATTCCTCTTTTTCGCACTACTGCGAAGGCATCCTCTTCTGTCATTACTCCGGACGCTGCAAGGGCACCGTACTCGCCAAGGCTTAATCCGGCATTTACCTGGGATGTGATCCCGGATTCCTCTGCTGCTCTTAAGATTGCGATCTCTGCTGCCAACATAGCGATCTGTGTATATTCTGTAATATCTAAATTCTCATTTTCTTCAAAACACAAAGCTTCCACATCAAGACCGGATGCTTTGGATGCTTTTTCAAACACCTCACGGCTTACAGGAAATTTCTCGTAGAAATCCTTTGCCATACCTGTATACTGTGCGCCCTGTCCCGGGAATACAAATGCAATTTTGGACATATCTGTTTCCTTTCTTTGTTTCTGTTTCAAATTATTTTATTTTAAAATATTTTGATATTCAAATTATAATATCAAAAAATTTCTCCCGGGAGCCATTTCCGACTCCGGGGAGTTTTTATCTTTGTCTGTAAGTCCGTAAGATTAAGCTTCTACGCCTTTATCTTTCAGGTAATCCATAACAGCGCCAACTGTTGTCAGATCTGTAAGATCTTCTGCAGGGATCTCAATATTATATTCGTCTTCCAGAGCCATAACCAGTTCAAAGAGGTCAAGGGAATCTGCTCCAAGGTCATCCTTGAAAGATGTGTCAGCATTAATTTCTGCTGCGTCACAATTTAACTGTTCTGCGATCATTTCACTCATTTTTTCTAACATAGTTCTCTTCTCCTTTAATTCAAGCCCCGGATATTTCTTTCTCTTGTCTCCAGCTCCGGATATTACTTGTTTCTTTCTTGTTTTTATTTTTATTAAGCGGGATTTATCCGCTTTCATGCTTATTTCTAACCGGACAGTATGATACTCAGTTCTATCAACATAGTCGTTACATACGGTCCAATTACTTTGATGCTCAAAGTATATATTCTCCACTTCTGTTTGTCAAGCACTATTTTATTTAATTTTTAACGCCTGTGTATCGACAGTACCTGTCGACAAGTTGATTCCTGAAACATTCTTATTTTTTATTTCAGGTCATTCTTCAAACTTAATCTGCCTTGCCACACTCAGTGCAAGGCCCATCTCCGCCATCAGGAACAGAACTGACGTACCTCCGTAACTGATAAACGGCAGGGTAACACCCGTATTCGGCATAAGATTTACAACAACTGCGATATTCAGGATAACCTGCAGCGCAATATGGATAAAAATTCCGCTGACCATCAGAGAACCAAACATATCCGGTGCATTCTGTGCGATAAAAAACAGTCTGTACATCAGATATGCATACAGCATCAATACGATCAGACCTCCAAAAATTCCAAGTTCCTCACAAATAATCGAGAAAATCATATCATTCTGAGCCTCAGGTACACTTCCCAGCTTCTGAATACTGTTTCCAAGTCCTCTGCCAAAGAATCCGCCGGAACCAATCGCATACAATGCCTGAATCGTCTGATATCCCCAGGTATCTGCAAAGTCCTCGGGATGAAGCCATACCATGATTCGTCTCAGACGGAAACTTCCACTTCCATCAACACTTAATGTTGCTTTCAGGAAGAGAACTCCTATAACGCACAAACCAATCACAACTCCTGCAATGATCAGGAAAATCTTTGTATCAGGATGTGCAACAAAGATCAATCCTGCAGTGATACAGAAAATAATGATCGCTGTACTCAGGTTATCGGTAAATACATATGCGATCAATGCAAGAAATGCTCCTGCACCGCCAAGCACCATACATCCTTTTAAGGTCTTTACTTTCTTTCCCATATGTACGATCATATATGGCAGGCAAACAATAACTGCAATCTTTGCAATTTCAGCCGGCTGGAACTGAATCGGTCCCAGATTCAGCCATCTCTGGGCTCCGTTTGCAGACTGTCCAAGAGGGGTCTTAACCAGCATCATCAGCACGACCGCCGCTACATACAATATCGTTGCAAAACGATTCAGAATACGATAGTTGATCTTGGAAATGACCAGTGCCATAATAATACACGCCACACTGATCAGCGCCTGTTTCTTGAAGAAAAACATATCGTCTCCATATTTCAGTTCCGCCGTGTACGAGCTTGTACTGTACAGCATAATAAGTCCAAAACAGGTCAGCAGTACAATAACAGCAACCAGACTGTAGTCATAATAATCTGCCCTGGTCTTTCGTCGTGTATTGCTCCTTCCCGACGAAGTTCTGTATGATTGCTTCTGTGATTTTGTATTTGACATTTAATCACCTGTTGCTTTCTAAATTTATTTTTCTGTGAAAGATAAACTTGATTTCCTATCTGTTCCGAAGTGATAAGATCTATTTTCCCCGGATTTCGTTCTCATTATAGCAGAAACCTTTCTTATAAGCAATGGGGCAGTTGCACAATGCATCTGCCCCACTAAGTCCTCCGCTGCTGTTCTTTCCATTCTCAGCAACATTTCTTATTAGTCACTGTTCTTTCCCGTAACAATTCCACAAAATTATTCTTCATCATCAATTTCAATCGGGTCAGATTCAAAGATGAATTTAACATTTCCATCCATATCACTGGATCTGTCTGTGAATGTTGTGTACATCACATCGTCAGACTGAATTGTTTCGAATCTGTCAAGGATATCCTGAAGATCTCCATTTACAGTATCATCCAGTTTCTTGATACCTTCTTTGTAAAACTTCTTCTGTCCTTTATTTAATTCTTTTGCACCGTCATTGAGATCTTTGATACCATCTTTGAGCTGATCACTGCCGTCTGACAGTTCATTTGTTCCATCAAGTAATGTCTTTGTTCCGGAAACAAGGCTGCATGTTCCGGATGCAAGAGTCTGTGCTCCAGATGCGAGAGTCTGTGCTCCGGATGCAAGCTGAGATGCTCCACTGTTTAATGTAGAACTGTTGGATGAAAGCTGGGACGCTCCGCTGTAAAGCGCTCCACTGTTGGATGACAGAGTATCTACACCACTTACAAGCTGACCTGTTGCAGAACTGATCTGTGACATACCACTTGTAAGGCTCTTTCTGGCACTCTTAAGAGTCTTAGCACCTTTTAACAATGCCTGCGCATTGGCATTGTTCTCACCTTGAAGCTGGGTGATTCCTGCTGTTAATGTCTTACCTGAACTGAGAAGTGTATCTGCACCTGAAATCATCTGCTCTGTGCTTGCTTTTGCAAGGCTTTCATATCCGCTCTGCAGAGTTTTGTTTGCAGCTGTCAGCTGGTCAGATCCGCTCTTAAGCTGATTGATTCCCTCTAACATTTCCGGTAACTGCTGCTCAAGACCTCCAAACAGTCCGCTCAGAGTGCTCACACCATTTGCAATCTCATTTCCTGTTGCTGCAAGCTGACTTCCGCTGGCTGTCAGTGCATCGTCATTAGAAGTAAGTTCCTTTGCCCCTGCATTCAACTGTGCTACAGTTGCCTGTACCTGCTGCATTCCCTGACTTAATGCCTGTAACTGCTGCTGAAGCTGTTCCATGCTGCTGTTTACTGCTGCTTCCTGTGTATCTGCTGCTGATTCAGCACTGTCTGCAGATGCTCTTAAGCTGTCTGCTGCTGCCTGAAGTGCAGATGTGTCAGGTGCAGAAGTTGTAATTGTAGAAGTATCAATATTAGATGCGCTGTTCTCAGCTGCCTGAATAGAACCTAAAGCACCGTTAATTGCAGATTCTACAGCAGCAGCTGTCTCATCATCCATATTGCTTGTGTCAATATTGTATAAAGCAGATTCTGCTGCTTCCAGCTGACTGCTGACTGCAGCAACTCCTGCTTCTACAGAAGATGCATCAACAGAAACATCAGAAGAATCACTGATCCAGGACTCAATTGCATCAGCCTGGCTGTTCATTGTATCTGCGCTGTCATTTAACTGACCGGACATTGCCTGCGCACTTGCCTGTACTTCAGAAGCTGTCGAAGCACTCATACCTTCCAGGGCAGTTTCAAGCTGTTCCAGACCTGCTGCAAGTTTCTCTACACTCTCAATGTACTCCTGTACTTTAGAAGTATAAGTAGAAACACCTGTTGTATAAGCTGTAATATTCTGACTGAAATTAGCAAGCTCATTTGCATCAATCTGGCTGGAAAGAGCTGTCATTTTATCTACAGCAGTCTGGATTCCGGTTACTGCTGAATTAATTCCAGGAGTCATCTGTCCAATACCCTCTACCAGACTCTTAATACCTCCTGCGTACTGGCTTACACCTCCTGCCAGCTGATTAACACCTGCAATATACTGCTGCATGCCGTCTGTCAGAGTAGTTGTACCATTCACATAACTTTGTACACCTCCTGCCAGCTGATTACCGCCTGCAACGTATGCATTTACGCCCTCAGTAAGGGTTTTCATTCCCTCTTCATATTCTGCCATCTTGCTGTCCAGTGTATCTACACCGGCTGTATACTGCTGAATTCCTGCTGAAAGTGTGTCTGCTCCTGAAGTATAAGAAGAAACTCCACTGCTTAAAGACTGTGCTCCTGTATTTAATGTCTGCGCTCCACTGCTTAACTGCTGTGCACCGTCATCCAGTTCTTTCGCACCATCATTAAGGTCGCTGACACCGGATTTCAGAGTACCGATTCCATCATAAAATTCTTTGTATTTATCATTCAGTGTCGTTGTTCCATCATAGAGATCTTTTGTACCATCTACCAGTTTTACTGCTGCATCTGTCAGATCTTTCATGGAGTCCTTCAGATCATCCAGTCCATCGATATTATCAAAGTCAATATCGCTGAAGATATCTGACATCGCTACTGTAAATGCAGAGCTCATCTCGCAGTCTGTAACATCTGCTTCCATTGTAAATCCTTCCGGAATATCAACATCATCTGCGATATCATCGGACAGATCAAGACTCTCTTTCATTCCAGGCATTCCAAGACCGATCACGATATTTCTGCTTCCGTCGGAGATTACTTTTCCATTGTCTACCGTTACATTGGAGAAATTGTCTGTAGAAAGGATCATTCCAGTTACCATAACGAATGGAGAATAGATATCTGTTTTCTCTCCGTTTACTTTCTTAGTTGTCTTGGAAGTATTTGTATAAGTAACTTCCATCTTAAGGTGTCCGGTCTTTCCTGCCAGGTCATCCGGAGAAACTTCTGTACCATCCAGATAGTATTTGATTCCTACGGAAACTGGGAGATCTTTATCAGTTTTTCCCTGATAATAAATATCTTTTCCGTCTGTACTCCATGTCAGGTTATCACCGTTCTGTGTAAAAGTTTCATCACCTTTTACGTTCTTGATATCTGTCAAATCAGAGGTATCTTTAATCTCAGATCCTGAGCTGTCTCCCGAGTTCTTCAGCCAGTTGGATACAGTAACATCTGTTACATCTCCGGCTGCTGTTGTATTTACATAAACAGTCTCTTCTTTCTGAACACTGTTGTCACTTGTTGAAGCAGCAGCTGCCATTACAGTACCTGCTCCGAGAACTACGGCCATTCCTGCTGCAAGTGACGCTGCAGCTGCTTTCTTTCTGTTTCTGTTCATAATAGATTACTCCTTTATATTCTCTCTTTACAACAATAAGCTTCTTTATATAATTTTCTTTCTTATTTCTTCTCTTCTGCCATTTTCTTCTTGGCAAATCCAATAGATGTATGGCAGATAAGCGGGTCAAATATCATAAACATTGCCGGCAGTACCAAAAGTACGACTAATGTACTGATAACCGCACCACGTGAAAGCAGGTTTGTGATACTTCCGATCATATCAACCTGTGTATAAAGACCAACACCAAAGGTCGCTGCGAAGAAGCTGCATCCACTTATCACGATGGATTTCATGGAAGTCTTATGCGCAATAGCAATGGATTCTTTCTTACTCTTTCCAAAGCCTCGCTCTTTCTGATATCTGCTGGTCATCAGGATCGCGTAGTCAACAGTTGCACCCAGCTGGATACATCCGATAACGATACTTGCTACGAATACAACTTCTTTTCCCTGATAATACGGAACAGACATGTTAACGAAAATCGCAAACTCAATAACTGCAACCAGGATAAACGGAAGAGAAATTGATTTGAATACGATCATGATAATAATGAAGATCGCCAGGATGGAAACTGTATTTACTGTCTTTAAGTCTACATCTGTAACATCCTGTAAGTCCTTTGTCAGAGGTGCTTCACCGATTACCATGGATTCCGGACTGTAGCCTTTTACAATCTTCTGGATCTCATCGATCTGGTTATTTACTTCGTCTGTCGCTGTCTTATATTCAGAACAGATAAATTCCATCTCATATTCATCGCTCTCCAGCATCTTCTTCAGATCACTCGGGATCATGGTATCCGGAAATGCAGCGCCTACGAAAGAGTCCATTCCAAGTGCCCATTTCACACCGTCAACATCTTTGATCTGGTTGAGCATTTCTGTCTTTTCTTTTGATGTCAGTCCCTTCTTTAATAATACCATATGTACATTGTTCATGTTAAAGGTATCCTGAAGTTTTGCGTTTGCCACGTTACTATCCAGAGTAGAAGGAAGTGATTTATCAATATTATAGTAGTTTTTCAGGTTGTTGTTTCCGTGGATAGCCGGGAAAAGCACTACCAGGAAAATGATCAGCCATACTTTATAATGCTTTGTGATAAAAGCAGATGCTTTATCAAAGCTTGGAAGCAGCGGCTTATGTGTTGTCTTCTCAATTGCTCTGTCAAAGGTAAGTACCAGAGCAGGAAGTAAAGTTACACAACATAAAACACCGATAACAACACCCTTGGCCATTACAATACCCATGTCACGTCCAAGTGCAAAGGTCATAAAGCAAAGTGCGATAAATCCGGCAACTGTTGTGATGGAACTTCCGATTACAGATTTGAAAGTTGCATTGATGGCATGTGCCATAGCTCTCTCTTTGTCATCTTCAAATCGTTTCTTGTTCTCCTCATAACTGTTCAGCAGGAAGATGGAATAGTCCATGGTAACACCTAACTGAAGGACTGCTGTCAGTGCCTGAGTGATATAGGAAATCTGACCCAGGAAAATGTTACTTCCAAGGTTGTATAAAACTGCAACGCCGATACAGAGCAGGAAGAGTACCGGAACAACCAGTGAATCCATTGCAAGAAGCAGTACTACTAATGAGAGACAGGATGCAATGACAACGTAGATCGGCATCTCTTTCAGTGCAATCTGTTTGATATCAGTAACGATACCTGTCATTCCGCTGACAAAGCAGTTCTCAGAAGTAATCTTACGGATTTCGGTTACCGCATCCATAGAGGTTTCAGATGATGTTGTATTGTCAAACAACGCAATCATCATTGTCGCATCTCCATTAAAGAATGCATTTCTCAAATCCTTTGGAAGCATTTCTACAGGAACGGAAACATCCATGATGCTGTCATACCATAAAACTTTCTTTACATGGTCTACTGCTTCTATTTTCTCTTTCAGAGCAGCTACATCTTTTAGTTCCATATCCTCCACGACTATCATGGAGAACGCTCCCATTCCAAACTGGTCTACCATGATATCCTGACCCTCAACTGTTTCCAGGGTATCCGGCAGATAGCTTAATACATCATAATTGATTCTGGTTGCAGCCATACCGAGATACGCCGGAATCAGTAATGCGATTCCGATGATAATGATCAGTATTTTGTGTTTTGCAATCCACTTTCCTACCTTAATCATCTTTTTCTCCTTTTCTCTTTTCTTATTGATACTGTTTAATCATTCTATGACCAACAGTCATTTTTTATCTCATGGAATGTTATATAACAAAACTGACTGTCAGTCAATAATCATTCTTCACAATTTGTCTAAATTTTTCCACCAGTTAATATAGACACATTGACAAAAATTGTTGTTCAAAAATATGGGGGAAAAATATAATATTGACTTTTAGTCATTTTTGTTTAAAATGAAATTAAGAATGTATGAAAGAAGGATCTGTAATGGGAAAGCTGGATTTAAATAAGAAAAAGAAAAAGGACGCTCTGTTTAACACCGCCTTTGAACTTTTTACAACAAAAGGGCTTACCAAAACCACAATTTCAGATATTGTAAATCAGGCCGGGGTTGCCAAGGGTACTTTTTATCTTTATTTTAAGGATAAGTATGATATCCGCAACAAACTGGTTTCCCATAAAACAGGTGAGTTGTTTTTCCGTGCACATGAGGCACTGCAGGCTTCCCAGATAACTGAATTTGACCAGCAGGTGCATTTTATCGTAGATTATATCCTCACGGAGCTTGGACAGGACCGCAACCTTCTTCTTTTTATTTCCAAGAATCTGGCATGGGGCGTATTTAAGGGTGCTTTTGAAGAGAAAATGCCGGATGATGAATATAACTTCTATCAGTCCTATCTGGATATGCTGGCGCAGAATGGACTTCATTATAAGAATCCGGAACTGATGCTCTTTACCATCATTGAACTGGTAGGCTCCACATGTTATAGCTGTATCCTGTATCAGCAGCCAGTATCTATGACGGAGTATCGTCCTTATCTGCACAAGACAATTTCAGGGATCATGGAAACATTTGCCCAGGATAACAGCACCTGCGCAGCCTTGCCTCCTGCGGATGCCATCGATCACAGTGCATAGCAGCCGGATTCTCTATCTATATTATTATATAAAACAAAAGAAAGCTTCGAAAATCAGAACCTGTATCTGAATATTTCGAAGCTTTCTTTTGTTTTATATAATTTCTATTCTTTTCCAGTAGATATATACTGTCTGAGTACACCTGCCACGTTACTGATCGGCATAGTCTGAAGCCATACATGACCAGGGCCGGTCACTTCTGTATTAAATACACCTTCGCCGCCGAAGAGCATATTCTTCACACCCGGAACTGTTACAATTTCCATCTGACAGCTTGCACTCATAGCGGCCAGATGTCCTGTGTCAATTACGATCTTCTGTCCTGCTTTCAGTTCATATTCCACCACATGTCCGTCAAATTCAGCAAAAAGCGTTCCGTTTCCGGAGAATTTCTGCATGATAAATCCTTCACCGCCAAAGAATCCTGCACTGAACTTTCTGCTGAAATGTACGGAACAGTCCACACTTGCTTCACTGGCAAGAAATGCCGTTTTCTGTGCTATGATCTCATTTCCCGGTGTGATATCAAATGCACGGATAGATCCCGGAAAACAGGACGCAAATGCGATCATTCCGTTGCCTCCAACTGCTGTATAAATGTTCTGAAACATTTTCTCACCCGAGAACATTCGTCCAAACATCTTTCCGATCCCACCATTGGAAGTTGTCTCCATCTTCATATTCGGGGACATCCATGACATTCCGCCGCCTTCTGTTACAATTTTCTCTCCGTTATCCAGATAACAGATCACTACCGGAAGGGTATCACCTTTAATTTCATATCTCATATCAGTCGCTCCTTTCCATTCTGAATTCTCTGTCTGACCGATTCTGTCAGAAACACTTACTGCATGGGCCATATCCCATCGCTTCTGCCTCAGACTGTGTCACCTGTCTGGCTGTATCAGGGTTCATTCTGCCACAATTTGGAATACTGTGATATTTTTCGCCGGTTGCAGGAATCCATACCATAGTTCCATAATTTTCCTCCTGTGCCGGTTCCTGTACCTGTTCCTGCTCCTGAGCCTGTACCTGTTCAGAAGCAGCTGCTGTCTCCTGCTGACTCTGTACTGCATCACCGGAAGAATAATCATTGCATGGATCCTGTGACCAGGAGATTGTCGTTCCGTCAGATACCGCAATAATAGTTCCCTGCTTATCTGTTCGAAATACCGGAATCTCCATATCGGACAAACGTCCCATTGTCTCTGCTGACGGATGATTATACTGATTATTCACTCCACAGCTGATCACTGCATAAGATGGAGATGTTGCTTCAAGGAAATCCCATGTTGTTGAACTTGCAGATCCATGGTGTCCTACTGAAAGAACATCACAGTCCAGGTTCATTCCCGTACTGATCATATCCTGCTCACTGGTTTCTTCCGCATCTCCTGTAAAGATAAAACTGTTAGAACCATTTTCAAGTTTGATCACAACAGAGTTATCATTGCTGTTCTGGCTGATACCATCCGGTGCAAGAACAGTAAAGCTTCCGGTACCAAAATCAAAGGTGTCGCCTACAGATGGATACTGTACAATGATCGCATTTGCAGTTGCAGTATTCATAAATGTATTAAACAGATTAGATGTATGAACGTAATCTGATCCCAGAACATTGCTTACATTAAAGCTGTTTAAGCATTTGACAAGACCACCAAGATGATCTTCATCATAATGAGAAGAGATCATATAGTCGATCGTC
Source organism: Blautia sp. HCP3S3_D9 (assembly GCF_052063845.1). NCBI lineage: Bacteria > Bacillati > Bacillota > Clostridia > Lachnospirales > Lachnospiraceae > Blautia > Blautia sp. HCP3S3_D9. The sequence continues at coordinate 382 of NZ_JBQHWS010000062.1, read as the reverse complement.
TCTACATTCTGCTGCTGTAAATAAGATACTACCTGATCTGCATGACTCTGATCTCCGCCGTCATATAGCAGATTCTGTCCGCCAGACTGTACCAGAATGGCATTTCCCTGTCCAACATCGAGGAAATGAACTTCCATGTCCCCGCCGGCTGCCGCATTTACTGTCAGCGCTGACTGTGGAACCAATGTGAAAAGTAAAAGAAGCAGAGATAAAATTATTGATTGTAGTTTGCTTTTTCTTTTCATAAATGAATTCTCCTGATTTAATTTAATACTCAAACTTCCCACACCATTTGGTGTGCTAAACCTTGAAAAATCAATATTTTAACCCATAAAAAAGGCATAAATCACTTGCATGTGGTATAATTGAATTGTCAAAAACA
>NZ_JBQHWS010000061.1:0-21898 GCF_052063845.1 Blautia sp. HCP3S3_D9 | reverse complement strand
TTACTGTTTTTGGTTTATTCAACCGTTCTTAAAAATGTAAAGAATTTTCGAGAATCGTATGTGTTTCACTGTTTAGTTATCAAGGTTGTCTGTCTTGCGACAGCTTGTTTATTATATCATGTTGTTTTCGACTTGTCAAGAACTTTTTTAAGTTTTTTCAAATCTTTTTTCAACTGATTCATTGTCCGTTGACAGCTTGTTTACTTTATCACAGTTCCAAGCGTTTGTCAATATCTTTTTTATTTTTTTGAAAAAGTATTTTTTCAAAAAAATAAAGCGGAGAAGGAGGGATTTGAACCCTCGCGCCGCGTTAGCGACCTATACCCTTAGCAGGGGCACCTCTTCGGCCTCTTGAGTACTTCTCCAGACTCCGAACTAATAGTTCAATATTAAATTCGAATGCACTTTGGTATTTCCCGAAGTGCATTTGTAATTATATGTAAAAAAACCTGTTTTGTCAACAGGTTTTTTTACTTTTTTCAATATTTTTTATTTTTACACTATTATATACTATTTTAAAGCATTATGCATACTGTGAAATTGTAGCTTCGATACGTCTTTTCACCTCTGCTGCAATCTCTGTTGTCTTCATATCTTTATACTCTTCATAGTATATAGGTTCCAGGAAATGTACCTGTACTGTAAGTGGTTTGATAGAACCTGTATCAAATGCCTTATAAGAATCGATCAACGCCACTGGTACGATCGGGCATTTTGACTTGGTTGCCGCTTTGAAGCTTCCGCCTTTGAATTCCTGTGGATGATTTCCGTCTTTGCTTCTAGTTCCCTCTGCAAAGATCAGATAGTTTCGTCCTGCCTTTACTTCTTTGATAACATTAATGATCACCTGCATAGACTGCTTGACATCCTCACGGTCGATCATAAAAGCTTTCATAATTGCAAATACCTGTTTCAGGAACGGTACGTTTGTCAGCTCTTTCTTCGCTACTACTGAAAAAGGCACCGGGCACACCTGTATGATCGCAAGTACGTCAAAAAGACCCTGATGATTTGGAAAGAACATAAATCCGTTCTCTTTTGGAATGTTTTCTATTCCATGACCATCGATCACAAGATTACCACCGCGTACTGCTCTGTTATCTACATACTTAAGGAGCTGATATCTCTCCTCTTCGCTGTAACGGTCTGCATGTGATGCATACCAGCATAATTTGAACCATCCATATGGAACAAAAAAGAGATTTCTAAATACCATCAATAATATTCTTTTCATTTATTTTTGTCCTCAATATATCATGATCCTATTTTTTCCGAAATCTTATCTTCATATCCCGGATTTTTCTTGATAAATGTATCGTATGCTTTGGTATAAGTCTTGTAAGCGTCTGTCTTCATAAAGTTGGCATAGTCTGTGGCTGCCTGTGTTCTCATATCATCTGTAATCTGTGATGATGACATAATATAGTAAGTTTTATCCTGTTTTCCTACCATATAGGTTCCTACACATGGATATTCCTGGTCATCCTCAAGGATCAGATTATAGGTTATATATACATATGTATAATTATCATTCTGAGAAAGTACCTGGCAGTCCTGAATAGATACTTTCTTTGGATTATGTGCCTCAAAATACTTCAGCGTTGCTGTGATCTCTGTCTGGAGATCTGCTTCTGTATTATCTTTCTGATTGTAGCAGTCTTTTACTTTGTTTTCTTTTCCGTCAACATAGGACTGAATCAGTTCCTCTGTAACTTTTTCCGGTGATTTGTGGCTTACACCCCCACATCCTGCCACACAGAGTGTCAGTAATACCAACACTCCTGCTGCAAGATATCTGTACCATTTTTTCATGGTTATTCCTCTTCTCCTGTGTTCTCGCTCTGTGTATCCTGATCTAAAGTCTGATCAGACTCTTCAGTTACTATCTGTGCATCATCTGCCGTTTCTCCTGCTGCCGACTGCGCATTTGCGTCTTTTTCTTCTTTATCTCTTACCTTGGCTACACTTGCTACAGTGACACCATCTGTAAGATTGATCAGTTTTACACCTGATGTGATTCTTCCAAGAATGGAAATATCAGAGCATGCGATCCTGATAATGATACCTTCCGTTGTGATCAACATGACTTCATTATCTTCATTTACAGCTCTCGCTCCAATTACATCACCGGTTTTCTCTGTGATCTTATAGCACTTCACACCTTTTCCGCCACGGTTCTGGCATGAAAATTCTGCCATTGCAGTGCGTTTACCCATACCATTTGCAGATACGATCAGCAGGCAGTCTCCCTGAGAATTCAGCTGCATTGCTACAACTTCATCACCATCGTCAAGGTTCATACCTCGTACACCCATGGAAGTTCTGCCGGTGCTTCTTACATCTGTCTCTTTGAAACGGATACACATACCGTCTTTTGTTACCAGGATCACGTCTTTCTTATCGTCTGTAAGCTTAACCTCGATCAGCTCGTCATCGTCACGTAAAGTAATCGCTGCCAGTCCGTTCTTACGCACATTTGCATATTCATGGATCGGAGTTTTCTTTACAAGACCGTTCTTTGTCGCCATCATGAGATAATTGCCGTCCTCAAATTTGCGGATTGGAATGACTGCTGTGACAAATTCTCCCGGCATCAGCTGTAAAAGATTGATGATCGCAGTTCCTCTTGCAGTACGTCCTGCTTCCGGGATCTCATATGCTTTCAGGCGGTATACTCGTCCTGTATTTGTAAAGAACATCAGATAATGATGAGTAGTGGTCATCAGAAGTTCTTCGATGTAATCGTCCTCAAGAGTCTGCATGCCCTTGATTCCTCTTCCACCTCTGTTCTGGCTTCTGAAATTGTCTACTGTCATTCTCTTAATGTATCCAAGTTTGGTCATTGTGATTACGGTATTCTCTCTTGGAATCAGATCTTCTGTAGAAATATCGTATACATCATATCCGATGGAAGTCTTTCTTTCATCGCCGTATTTCTCAGCAATCGCAAGGATTTCCTCACGGATCACGCGCAGAAGAAGATTTCTGTCTGCAAGGATTGCTTCATATTTACGGATCTTCTCCATTAAGTCAGCATATTCTGCTTCCAGTTTCTCTCTTTCCAGACCTGTCAGAGCACGCAGACGCATATCTACGATTGCCTGTGCCTGGACATCTGTCAGCTCGAAACGCTCCATTAATTCCTGTTTCGCGATCTGCACGTTCTGGGAAGCTCTGATAATACGGATCACTTCGTCGATATTATCAAGGGCTTTCAGCAGTCCCTCTAAGATATGGGCACGTTCTCTTGCTTTATTCAGGTCATATTTTGTTCTTCTGGTCACTACATCTTCCTGATGTGCCAGATAGTATTCCAGCATCTGTTTCAGATTTAATACCTTCGGCTCAAGGCTTCCGTTATTTGGGATAAGGGAAAGCATATTTACGCCAAAAGTATCCTGAAGCTGGGTATGCTTGTACAGTAAATTCAGAACTACATTTGCATTTGCATCTTTTCGCAGATCAATACAGATTCTCATTCCCTCACGGCTGGAATGATCATTCAGGTCTGTGATTCCATCAATCTTTTTATCTCTTACAAGTTCTGCAATCTTGGAAATCAAACGTGCCTTATTTACCAGATATGGAAGCTCTGTAACGATAATTCTGGACTTTCCGTTTGGAAGTGTCTCGATGTTTGTTACGGCACGTACACGGATCTTTCCGCGGCCTGTTCTGTAGGCTTCTTCAATTCCTCTTCTGCCAAGGATCGTGGCACCTGTCGGGAAGTCTGGACCTTTTACAATGTCCAGGATCTCTTCCATTGTGGTTTCACGCTGTTCTTCGATGATGTTATCAATGATCTTGACAACCGCATCTACGACCTCTCCCAGATTATGAGGAGGGATATTTGTTGCCATACCTACTGCTATACCAGAAGTTCCGTTTACCAGAAGATTCGGGTAACGGGACGGCAGTACAACAGGTTCTCTCTCTGTCTCATCAAAGTTTGGCTGGAAGTCAACGGTATCTTTATTGATATCTGCCAACATTTCCATGGAAATCTTGCTCAGACGTGCCTCGGTGTATCGCATGGCTGCTGCCCCGTCACCGTCCACGGAACCAAAGTTTCCATGTCCGTCTACCAGCGGATATCTGGTAGACCATTCCTGTGCCATATTTACAAGTGCGCCATAGATAGAACTGTCACCATGCGGGTGATATTTACCCATTGTATCACCGACAATACGCGCACATTTACGATGCGGCTTGTCAGGACCATTGTTTAACTCTATCATGGAATACAGTACACGACGCTGAACCGGTTTCAGACCATCTCTTACATCAGGTAATGCTCGGGAAGCGATAACGCTCATAGCATAATCGATGTAGGAGTCCTTCATGGTCTTCTCCAGATCCACCTCGTGGACTTTGTCAAAAATATTATCTTCCATTTATCTATTCTCCCTATTATCAGATATCCAGATTCTTTACAAATCTTGCATTCTCTTCAATAAATTCACGTCTTGGCTCTACCTTATCGCCCATCAGTGTAGTAAATGTCAGGTCAATCTCAGATGTAGCTGCTTCGTCCATGGTAACCTTGAGCAGGATTCGTTTCTCAGGGTCCATTGTTGTCTCCCAGAGCTGGTCTGCATCCATCTCTCCAAGACCTTTGTAGCGCTGGATCTTGTTATTTCCGTCACGGCCGATTTCTGTCAGGATCTGATTCAGTTCATCGTCGTCGTATGCATACCATACTTTCTTGTTCTTCTCAACCTTGTATAACGGAGGCTGCGCAAGGTATACATATCCCTGTTTGATCAGTTCCGGCATGAAACGGTACAGGAAAGTCAGCAGCAGGGTGGCAATATGCGCACCATCAACATCGGCATCGGTCATGATGATGATCTTGTGATAACGAAGCTTGCTGATATCAAAATCCTCATGGATTCCCGTTCCAAATGCTGTGATCATAGCTTTGATCTCGGCATTTGCATAAATTTTATCCAGACGTGCTTTCTCTACGTTCAGGATCTTACCTCTCAAAGGCAGGATAGCCTGTGTCACACGGTTTCTGGCAGTCTTTGCGGAACCACCGGCGGAATCTCCCTCTACGATGTAGATCTCGCAGTTCTCAGGATTCTTGTCTGAGCAATCTGCAAGTTTTCCAGGAAGAGACATATTGTCAAGGGCTGATTTTCTTCTGGTGAGGTCACGGGCCTTACGGGCTGCCTCACGGGCTCTCTGTGCAAGAACAGATTTCTCTACAGTAGCTTTTGCTACAGTCGGATTCTGTTCAAGAAAGATTTCAAGCTGTTTGCTTACTACACTGTCAACAGCACCTCTTGCTTCGCTGTTTCCGAGTTTCTGTTTAGTCTGTCCCTCAAACTGAGGATTCTCGATCTTAACACTGACAATTGCAGTCAGACCCTCTCGGATATCATCTCCGCTTAAGTTCGGCTCGCTGTCTTTGAGCAGTTTATTCTTTCTTGCATAATCGTTGAAAGTTTTTGTCAGAGCATTTCTGAAACCTACGATATGAGTACCGCCCTCTGGTGTATTGATGTTATTTACAAATCCATAACAGTTCTCTGTATAAGAGTCATTATGCTGCATGGCAACCTCTACAGATACTCCGTTTACCTGTCCCTCGCAGTAAATGATCTCCGGGTAGAGCGCTTCTTTACTTCTGTTAAGGTAAGTTACGAATTCGCGGATACCACCCTCGTAATGGAAAATTTTCTCTCTTTCCATTCCTTTTCTGGTATCTTTGAGACAGATCTTCAGACCTTTTGTCAGGAATGCCATCTCTCTCAGACGCTGTTTCAGGATATCATAGTCGTATACAGTTTCTTCGAAAATATCTTTATCCGGCAGGAATACAACTGTTGTTCCAGACAGTTCCGGGTCGCAGTCGCCTACAACTTTCAGAGAATACATGGTCTTGCCTCGTTCGTATCTCTGCTGATAAATTTTTCCCTCATGATAGATTTTTACTTCAAGCCAGGTAGAAAGTGCGTTTACTACAGATGCACCTACTCCGTGGAGTCCGCCTGATACCTTGTACCCTCCACCACCGAATTTACCGCCGGCATGAAGAATGGTAAATACAACTTCTACAGCAGGGATTCCTGCTTTATGGTTAATGCCTACCGGAATACCACGTCCGTTATCGACAACTGTGATAGAGTTATCCGAATTGATCACTACCTGAATTTCCGTACAAAATCCAGCAAGAGCTTCATCAACTGCATTGTCTACGATCTCATAAACCAAGTGATGAAGACCTCTGCTGGATGTACTTCCGATATACATACCTGGTCTCTTTCGTACGGCTTCCAAACCTTCCAGAATCTGGATTTGATCCGCTCCGTATTCTGTATTTTCTCCGCCCATTTTATTCCTCCTGTTATCTATTGATCATAACCAGAATATATCTGAAAACCCTTGCGGGTTTACCATAAACAGGTTTTCAAATATATTCTGGTATTTGGACATAATAATACAAATTTATTATAGCACAAAAGCCTATATCTTGCCACATTCATCACCAAAAAAACATTAAATCCTATTACATTTTCTTTGGATTATTCCCCAAAAATAATTGTATTTCGTACAATGCAAAAAGAATCCCCGCGCACGGGAATTCTTCTACCTGTTTCTCTTATTCTTCGCTTTTGTTAATGAGATACTGGTACACATCTCTCTTGGTCATTCCTCTGTCGTTTGCTACCAATTTCATGGCTTCTTTTCTGGAATGGCCCTGGTTTTCGTAGATTTCCATGTGTTCTTCTATGGTAATTTTTTCCCAGGAAGCTTTCTGTTCTTCTTCCATTTCCTTTCTGCTTCTTCCCTCGATCACAAGGACACATTCACCCAGTGGTTTCTCTGTCTGGTAATAGAGAATCAGGTCCTCGATGGTTGTATGGAAAGCTGTCTCGTGTTTCTTTGTCAGCTCTCTGCATAAAGTCATCCTGCGGTTTCCCAGAGTTTCTTTTAACTCCTCCAGAGTTCTTACCAATCTGTGTGGTGCTTCGTAGAGAATAATGGTTCTTGTTTCATTTTTCAGTTCTTCCAGGATTACTTTTCTCTCTTTTTTATCTGCAGGAAGAAAGGCTTCAAATGCGAATCTTCTTGTTGGCAGACCGGAAAGAGTTAAGGCTGTGATACAGGCAGCAGGTCCCGGAAGTGAGGTTACTTCAATCCCAGCTTCATAGCACATTGCTGCCAGTTCTTCACCCGGATCGGAGATTCCCGGAGTTCCGGCATCTGTGATCAGAGCTATGTTCTGACCTTCCTGCATTTTGCTGATCAGGACGTATGCCTTGTCGATCTTGTTATACTCATGATAACTGGTCATGGGTGTTTTAATGTCAAAATGGTTCAACAGTTTGATACTGTTTCTGGTATCTTCTGCTGCTATAAGATCTACTTCTTTTAATGTGCGGAGTACCCGGAGTGTAATGTCCTCCAGATTTCCTATGGGTGTTGCGCACAAATACAATTTACCACTCATAATTGATTCCTCTCATAATGCTTTGCAAAAAATTTAGATCATATCATAAATCTTCAATATACTCTCTGTATAAACTCCCGGCTCTTTATATACGATCAGCGGCGGTTCCACGGTCACTCTGGAATTTCCGCCCTTTAATGCTTCGATCAGTACCATATTCGGTTCTCTGTCTATGTATGGATACACAAGCTGCATTCTCTTCGGCTCCAGACGGTATTTTGTCAGAACATTCATGATCTCTGCCAGTCTGAACGGTCTGTGCACCATATAAAATCTGCCCCGTTCTTTCAATACTTTTGCCGCCTGGCTGACCACATCCTCCAGATTACATAGTACCTCATGTCTGGCGATTGCTTTCGGCATGTCCGGATTGCGCAGTCCATGCTGCCCGATCATATAAGGTGGATTGCTCGTCACTACATCAAAAGAGGCTGCCCCAAAAATTTCGGCCGCCTCCTTAATGTCACCCTGTACGATATCAATATCGTTCTCCAGATGATTATACCTGACACTGCGTCCGGCCATGTCTGCGCATTCCTGCTGAATCTCAAGACCTGTAAAATGTTCTCCATTTGTCTTTGCCTTAAGCAGAATCGGAATGATTCCCGTTCCTGTTCCCATGTCCAGAGCAGTCTCACCTTTTTTTACTTTTGCAAAGCCGGAAAGAAGAACCGCGTCCATTCCAAAACAGAATTTCTCAGGATCCTGGATCACATAATATCCATTCTGGAGGTCATCTACTCGTTCTTTATCTCTTACCAGCTGATCAGTCATTTAATTTGGAATCTCCTTTTTTATCTTCCAGATTTCCAAGTTCCTTTAACTCTTTGTCAGAGACTTTAACTTTCTTCTTTCTTGGTCTGAATTTCAGTTCATCCACCGGGAATTCCTGAATTTCTTTTTCGTCATTAATCTCAACAATTACCTTTACACGCTGACGGAGTACATTTACGCTGTGTACCGTTCCCTGAAGTCCGTCCGGAGTTGTAACAGAGTCCCCCAGTCCCGGAAGCTTCTTGTTCAGTTCCTCGTATGTCTCCTGCTCATTCTTCAGACAGCACATCAGTCTTCCGCATACGCCGGAAATCTTTGTCTGGTTCAGAGACAGGTTCTGCTCTTTTGCCATCTTGATGGATACTGGTGCAAATTCAGACAGATAAGTATGGCAGCATAAACATCTGCCGCAGATACCAATTCCGCCGAGGATCTTTGTCTCATCGCGGACACCGATCTGACGGAGTTCAATACGTGTTTTGAAAATCGCTGCCAGGTCTTTTACAAGCTGACGGAAGTCGATTCTGCCGTCTGCTGTAAAATAAAACAGTACTTTGTTATTGTCAAATGTATATTCTGCATCTATCAGCTTCATTTCCAGACCGTGTTCACGGATCTTCTTCTGACAGATTTTGAATGCATCTCTTTCTCTGAGTCTGTTCTGCGCTTCTCTCTCATCGTCCTCCTTTGTTGCTACGCGGAGCACTTCTTTGAGAGGATGCACGACGTCTTCCTCACCTACTTCTCTTGGTGCAAGTACAACTTTCCCGTATTCAATTCCACGGGCAGTCTCTACGATCACATGATCGCCTGTTTTGATCTCGTAATCCTTAGGGCTGAAATAATAAATCTTGCCTACATTACGAAATCTCACGCCTACTACTTTTGTCATTCTATTTCTCCCTGATCGTCAGGAACAGTAATTCAAATGCCAGGTCAAAATTAACATTTGCTTTCAGACGTACCTTGGTCTTCTGGATGGAATCCAGAATGTTCTCCAGATTCTCATAGGAACGCTGTTTCGCCTGCTCTCTGATAAAATTAATTTCCTGCTTAAATACCAGATTGTCGACCTCCTGGGTTGCCTTAAACATCAGGACATCTCTGAACCAGAACTGGAAAATATCCAGATAATCGTTGATATTCTGCTTCTCACCGGAAAGGCTCTTGATCGTATCTGACAGCTCATATACTTCCATAGTATTTGCATATTTGAGAATCTTCAGTGCATTCTGAGTCATCTCTGCAAATTCCTGTGAAGTAGCTGCTTCTTTTGCTCTTCCGATACTGCCCTGTGCAAAGGATGCATCAATCTCTGCCTGATAATCCGGCACGTGGAGATGCTCCATCAGGTATTTCTTTACAAGACCGTCATCTACTACCTTAAGGTCAAGACGAACACATCTTGACAGGATCGTCGGCAGCAGTCCGCCGATATTATTGGTCAGCAAAAGGATCACTGCATATTCCGGCGGCTCTTCGATTGTTTTAAGAAGAGCGTTCTGAGCCTGCGGTGTCATAAGATCTGCATCTGCAATAATATAAATCTTGTAAGGACTGTAATATGGTCTGATATCTACATCATGAATGACCTGATCTCTGATCTCATCAATTGAAATCGTTCCCGGTTTCTCATGTGTAACCATAATAATATCCGGATGATTCTTGCCTATCGCTTTTTTGCAGGAGTCGCATTTCTGGCACGGCTCTGTACCGCCGGCTTTGCACTGAAGTGTTGCCGCAAAAGTTCCTGCAAGAAGTTTCTTACCAGAACCTGGTTCGCCGGTAAAAATATAAGAATGCGATATTTTTCCTGATTCTATTGCATTTTTTAAGTGTCCGATAATCTCGTCATGTCCGATAATGTTGTTAAATCCCATCATAAGAATCACCTCACCAGTCCGTTTTGTAAGATATTATACCATAAAAGCAGATCTATTGCATAGATTTTATATAATTTACGATTTCTTTCACACATTCGTCGATATCTGTATTCTGAAAACGTTTCCATATCCCTGCATCCAGAATATTCTCCTCTGAGAAGTCTGATTGGTCTGCAATAAATCTCCTGCACATTTCCTCGTATTTCGGATTTGCCTGTTCCCGTTCTCTCTTAAGAGCACGGCTGAGTCTTTCTCCGTCTTCCACCTGGATATAAACAGGACAGACTACTTCGTCACCGTAATATTTACGCATTTTCTTAAAAGACTCCAGTGTACCGATTCCCAGATAATCAGAATCTGCCAGATCTACCTGTCCGTCATCTGCTGTAAAGTAAGTCCAGATCCCGTGAACTGTATGGTAAGCTCTCGCCTCGATCAGATTTCCATTCTTACGGAATTCTTTCAGTTTGTTATCATCTACAAAGTAGTAATTCTTTCCGTCCTCCTCCCCGGCTCTGATCGGCCGGGTAGTATACAGGACAAGTGTTTTTAAATTCAGTTCTTTATGTGCCGCCAGAAGTGAATAAATCCTGTCTTTCCCTGACGCACTCTTTCCCATAATATAAAAAATCTTTCCCATGTCTGCTATGTTATTCCTTTGCCGGACTGTCTTCTTCCTGACCGGATTCATTCCGGGCAGCTGCGCAGATGGTCTCTGCAGATGTGTCGCTGAGTCCCTGCACTTCCAGTCCCTGTTCCATGTATCTTCTCACATTTCGCACGAATTGTCCAGTAATCTGCTCGCCCGGCACAATGATCGGAATTCCTGGCGGATACAGATAGGCAAACTCTGCGCTGACTTTTCCGATGCTCTCTTCCAGAGGGTATCGTCTCTGCTGTGCATCCATTGCCTGAGCAATGGTCATAAGCTGTTTCATTCTTGCATGGGAAGTGTTCTCCTGTGATTCTACTGCTTCAGATACCAGCTCTGTCTCTGCATCAATTTCTTCAATCGCAGCACATAATCTGTCAAATCCCTCTTCCTTATCTCCCACTGCTGCAATTCCAAGAACATATTTCTCTGCTTCCATCTCCATCTCGATATGATATCTGTCGCAAAGCATTTCATGAAGCTGATGTCCATTAATGGAAGTTCCAACTGTGGAAAACAGTAACTTGGATCGGTCAAAATCATAGATTCCTGTTCCCTGAAGCATAGACGCTTCGATCAGCTTTATCTTCTCACATTTTGAAAGGCGCTCTCTGGCTTTTTCCAGATTATAGGTAAATTCGCGAAACATCTGCTGCCCGTCTTTCTGCAGCTTATCCATACATGCATCCATACTTGCCATCAGAATATAGGACGGACTGCTGGTCTGGTAGATTCCCATGAAGCGTTTGATCTTCCCCACATCTACCCTGTCGCTGCAGATATGAAGTACCGCTGTCTGTGTCATAGACGGCAAAGTCTTGTGAAAACTCTGGATCACGATATCTGCTCCCAGTTCTGCTGCCGAAATCGGAAAATAATCTGAGAACCGGAAATGTGCACCATGTGCTTCGTCCACGATCAGAGGGATTTCATGTCTGTGTACCACCTCTGCTATCTCTTTTATGTCGGATACAACTCCGTCATATGTAGGCGATGTAATCAAAACTGCCTGCACATCCTGATTTTCCTCCAGATATCTTTCCACACTTCTGGCTGAAATGCCGCCGTTTATCCCCAGTCTCTTATCTTCGTGTGGATAAACATAAACCGGCAGCAGGTCACGCAAATAGAGTGCATGATAGACAGCTTTGTGGCAGTTTCTTGCCACCAGGATTCTACCGCCCTTGTTTACTGATGCACTGACTGCTGCCAGCAGCGCTGCTGTACTTCCGTTTACACTGAAAAAGCACTTCTTTGTGCCGTAAATCTGTGCTGCATTCTCCTGTGCTTCTTTCAGGATTCCCTCCGCATGATGGAGATTATCAAATCCGGAAATCTCTGTGATGTCTCTCTCAAACGTGAAGTCCCCTGCTGAAGATGCCTTGTTACGTTTATGTCCCGGCATATGAAACGGATAATAGTCGGACTTGCTGTAGCTTTCTAATTTTTTATATAATCTTTCCATATTTTCCCTTTTTTATACATAGTGAATCATAAACTTGTCGATACACGAGTCTCCAACCATTGCTTATTACTTTTTGCAATTGAAGCATTAGACCTACCTGATCTGGTCAACTCAGGAGACTTACATAATTGAATAAACAATCAGTTTATAAAACATCGGTTATCCTCAAACGTCCTGACAGATAAATTTCTGCCAGGACGCCTGATTCAGTTACACCTTAAATCTGTAGCCTACACCCCAGATTGTTTCAATATACTGCGGCTTGGCTGTATTAAATTCAATTTTCTCACGGATTTTCTTGATATGGACAGTAACCGTAGCAATGTCTCCCACGGATTCCATATCCCAGATTTCTCTGAAAAGTTCTTCTTTGGTAAATACTCTGTTCGGATTCTCTGCAAGGAATGTGAGCAGATCATACTCCTTGGATGTAAAGGTTGTCTCTTCTCCGTTTACCCATACACGACGTGCAGTCTTGTCGATCTTGATTCCTCGGATCTCTACAATATCATTCTTCTGCACGTTGGAACCGATCAGACGATTGTATCTGTCCATATGTGCCTTAACTCTGGCTACCAGTTCACTCGGGCTGAACGGCTTTGTCATGTAATCATCTGCTCCAAGTCCCAGACCTCTGATCTTGTCGATGTCATCTTTCTTTGCAGACACCATGATGATCGGAATGTTTTTCTCCTGGCGCACCTGTCTGCAGATATCGAAACCGTCCACTTCCGGAAGCATCAGATCCAGAATGATCAGATCAAATTCCTCGTTCAGTGCACGTGTCAGTCCTGTATCTCCTCTGTTGCATATCTCAACCTCAAACCCGGAGAGTTCCAGATAGTCCTTCTCCAGATCTGCGATTGCTTCTTCATCTTCTATGATTAAAATTCTACTCATTCATTGGTACCTCCTGATACTTTCTAAGTACAAAATACATGATCGTGCCGATTCCCAGTCTGCTGGTTGCCCAGACCTTTCCTCCGTGATCCTCCAGGATCTTCTTTACGATGGATAGTCCAATTCCGCTTCCTCCCTTGGAAGAATTTCTCGACACATCTGTTCTGTAAAAACGGTCAAAAATGGATGGCAGGTCTTTTGCTGCGATTCCTTTTCCGTTATCTTCGATTTCTACCTGAATAAAATCACCGACATCCTTTACACGGATCTGAATGATTCCTTTTGGCTTGTCCATATATTTGATGGCATTACTGATAATGTTGTGAATAACACGACGAATCTGTTCGCCATCTGCGATTACCTGTACACCGCTCTCTACATAATTGGCATATACCAGCTCGATTCCTCTGGTCTCCAGTTCCAGTCCTACTTCCTCTGCGCAATCGCTGAAATAGTCTTCTACATTCAGTTTACTGAATGTGTATGGAATTCTATTTGTATCAATTTTAGAGTAGAAAGTCAGCTCATTGATCAGGTGATCCATCTCGTTTGTTTTGTTGTAGATGGTCTTTACGTAGCGGTCCATTTTTTCCGGTGTATCTGCCACTCCGTCCATGATTCCCTCTACATATCCTTTTACTGCTGTGATCGGTGTCTTGAGGTCATGAGAAATATTACTGATGAGTTCCTTGTTCTCTTTATCCAGGAGAACTTTCTCTTCTGCCGATTCCTTGAGCCTCTTTCTCATCTCTTCGAAATCCCGGCAGAGTTCCGAGAATTCATCGTCACCCTCTACCTCCAGAACAAAATCCAGATTGCCCTCCTTGATATTCTGCGTAGCTTTCTTCAGCTTTACCAGAGGCGTGGCAATACTTCTGTAGATCCACAAACCAATGGACAGTGCCGTAAATACCAGAATAACCGTTGCCGTAAATAGCACATCTTTTGCAATGAGTCTTACCTGTGTCTGGCTGTTGGCGGATTCCTCGACGGAAATGTCATATACAACTTCTGTCGAATCCTTTACCTGCTGCGCAAGCTTTGTATGGCTTAATCCATATAAGGTTGCCGAAAAAAGAAGCAGCGGAACCAGAATGCTCATGCCGAATCCTATCACGATTCTTGTCTTTAACTTCATTTGAATCATCCTTTATCTTTTATTTTTTGTTTTCCTCTCTATCTCATTCCCTGAACATTACTTTTCGTTTATGTCTTTCAGAAATATTCTCTGAGTTTATCACTCTGTCACCCTCAATGTCTTAGATTTATTATATCATAAAGTTCAATTTCCATATCTAAATTTTCTATAAAATACAATCTCATTGTCACACTTCTGAGTATACAAATACCCATTTTATCACTATAAATCAAATTAAGCGCAATGCAATTATTGGGAATATTCTTATTCCGAGGAATTAAAAAACAGGAACTATCCGTATTTCAATTCCAGATAATTCCTGTTTTCTCTTCACACTGTATATTTCAATTGTAAATTGTTCAGCTGCTCTCCAGCTTCTGCAATTCTTTTAATTATGCAAGGTATTTCTTAAGATCTTCAACTTTGTCCAGGTGCTCCCATGGAAGATCTACATCTGTACGTCCGAAGTGTCCGTAAGCTGCTGTCTGTTTGTAGATAGGTCTTCTCAGGTCAAGCATCTTGATGATTCCTGCCGGGCGAAGGTCAAAGTTCTCGCGAATGATCTCAACCAGTTTTGTATCGGAGAGTTTGCCTGTTCCGAAGGTATCAACATGAATAGATGTCGGATGAGCAACACCGATTGCATAGGAAAGCTGGATCTCGCACTTGTCAGCAATTCCTGCTGCTACGATATTCTTTGCTACATAACGAGCTGCATATGCTGCAGAACGGTCAACCTTTGTGCAGTCTTTTCCGGAGAAAGCTCCGCCGCCGTGACGACCTGCTCCACCGTAAGTATCAACGATGATCTTACGTCCTGTAAGTCCGCTGTCACCGTGAGGTCCACCGATTACGAAACGTCCTGTCGGGTTGATGAAGTACTGTGTATTCTCATCTACCATATCTGCAGGGATGATCTCATCAAATACATATTTCTTGATGTCCTCATGAATCTGCTCCTGAGTTACATCCGGATCATGCTGTGTAGAGCATACAACTGCATCGATACGGCATGGTTTTCCAGCTTCATCATATTCTACAGTAACCTGTGTTTTTCCATCTGGTCTTAAGTATTTTAATGTTCCGTCTTTACGAACTTTTGTTAACTGACGTGCAAGTTTATGTGCCATGTTGATCGCATATGGCATATACTCTTCTGTTTCATTGGAAGCATAACCAAACTGAATTCCCTGGTCACCTGCTCCGATTGCATCGATCTCTTCTTCGCCCATCTTAGCTTCCAGTGCTTTGTCTACACCAAGAGCGATATCTGCAGACTGTTTGTCCAGAGCTGTGATAACTGCACATGTATCTGCATCGAATCCGTATTTGCCACGGTCATATCCGATCTCACGAACAGTATCTCTTACGATCTGCTGAATATCAATGTTTGCTGTTGTTGTGATCTCGCCCATTACCAGTACAAGACCTGTTGTTGTAGCTGTTTCGCATGCAACACGTCCCATTGGATCCTGTTCCATGATCGCGTCAAGAACTGCGTCAGAAATGGCATCACACATTTTGTCAGGATGGCCTTCAGTTACAGATTCGGATGTAAATAAAATTTTCTCCATTGTGTTCTCCTTTATTTGTTGTATATCACTATATGTACCGTACCAGCAGTCCGGCTCCCCCGCCGTCTTTTGTACAATAATCTGCTGATACTTTGCAGTTAACAAAAAGAAACAGCCCGAAGTAATCGGACTGTTTGATTATCTAAACAATCCTCTTATTGTTCGATCACTCGCTCAGGTTGGCACCTTCCTCTACAGACAGGGGTTGCCGTGGCTTCGCAGATCCTTTGTATCTCCACCACTCTGAATAAAAGGCTATTACTAATTATTAACTTTCATTAATATTGCTGCACACCATACAATATACTTAACCCTAAAAAATGTCAAGATATTTTTTGATGTTTTTTTCTCATCCGTTATATCATCCTACTCTTAAGCGGAATTTCTGGATTTCTTTTTCGCTGGATACTCGTTCGATTTCAGCGCCAAGGGATCTGAGTTTCTCCTCGAAATTCTCATATCCTCTCTGGATATATACAATATCATCAACAACAGTGATTCCGTCTGCTGCCAGTCCTGCGATAACCAGGGCTGCACCTGCACGTAAATCCGGTGCACTTACTCTCGCACCAGTGAGCTTCTTCACACCATCAATAATCGCGGAATTGCCCTCAACCTTGATGCTGGCTCCCATACGTGAAAGTTCATCTGCATATTTAAATCTGTTCTCGAAGATACTCTCTGTTACAATACTGGTTCCCTCTGCAAGTGCCAGAGTTACTGCAATCTGTGGCTGCATATCTGTCGGATATCCCGGATACGGGAGAGTCTTTACATGAGTACGGTGAAGCTTTCCTGTAGAACGTACACGGACTGCATCGTCAAACTCTTCAACTTCACATCCAATCTCTTCAAGCTTGGCTGTAGTTGCCTCCAGATGTTTCGGAATTACATTCTTAACTGTAACGTCTCCGCCTGTTGCTGCTGCCGCAAACATAAATGTACCGGCTTCGATCTGATCCGGAATAATGGAATATTCTGTACGGTGAAGTTTCTCTACACCTTTAATACGGATCACATCAGTGCCTGCACCTTTAATGTTAGCTCCCATACTATTCAGGAAGTTGGCTACATCAACTACGTGTGGCTCTCTTGCTGCATTCTCCAGAATTGTACGTCCCGGTGCAAGGGATGCTGCCATCATAATATTAATTGTTGCACCTACAGAAACAACATCAAGGAAAATATGGCTTCCATGAAGTTCATCTGCTTTCGCAACGATCGCACCATGCATAATATCAACATCCGCGCCAAGTGCTCTGAATCCCTTCAGATGCTGGTCGATCGGGCGGCTTCCAATGTTACATCCACCAGGAAGTGGTACTTCTGCATGTTTGTATTTACCAAGAAGTGCTCCCAGCAGATAGTAGGAAGCTCTGATCTTCTTGATATACTCATAATCAACACTTACATCTCCAATTGTAGATCCGTTAATCTTTACAGTAGATTTATCAATACGGTCTACCTGTGCTCCAATACCAGCGATTGCTTCAAGCAATACATTGATATCCCTTACATCCGGCAGATTCTCTATCAGAATCGTCTCATCAGTCATTATGGCTGCTGCAAGAATCGCAAGTGCCGCATTCTTGGCACCGGCAATCTCCACCTCACCGACTAAAGGGTTGCCTCCTTTTATAACATACTGTTCCATATCACACCTCTTATTTATTTTCACTCCATGAGCAGAATTAAAGTACATCCCTTTCAGACTACCGTAAAATCCGGCTTTTCTGTGCGTTTTATAAAGGTGTACCTCTTATTTCAAATGAATATATGATTATACAAATCGGTCATCTTATTTTAAAGTCAGTTGTATATTATAGCATATATTTGTCATTTGTAAACAAAAAGTTATTTACCACGGAACACTTCATGTTCTGTAATAACTACTTTCCCTGCTCTCTGATATGTATTATCTCCAGAATTGCTCTGAGACTTTCATCCAAATCTTTCCCATCTTCATCAATGGTAATATCTGCATATTTTTCGTATAAAGGTACGCGTTCCTCATACAGGTCTTTCAATGTCTGTCCGTCTTTTAACAGAACTCCGCGGCCTTTCAGATCGCCAAGTCTTTTGGATAAAGATTCCAGAGATAATTTAAGATAGATAATATTTCCAATAGACTTCAGATGCTCCATTGCTTCCTCGCAGTAAATAACACTGCCTCCTGGTGCAATGACTGTATCTGTTACACGAATATCTGCATTGACCTGATTCTCGATTTCCTTAAAGCGTTCCGGTCCATCCTGCGCTATGATCTCAGAAAGTTTTCTTTTTTCCTGTTTCTGTATCAGAAGATCAGAATCCAGAAACTCATATCTCAAAGCTTTTGCAAGAATAACTCCAATTGTACTTTTCCCTGAACCGGGCATTCCTATTAATGTCACATTATTCATGTTTATGTCCTTTCATTCTATCACACATTACCTGCATCTGCAAACAATACGCACTTGGTTACTGTTCAATCTGCTTCTATTATGTTGCTGTTACTCCGTCCTGACAACCTGCTTACTTCTTTTTTCCTGAAGCCTTTTTCTTCTTTTTTACGCTATATCCAAAAGTTCCCAGTTTCTTACCAACTCCCAGATACTCACCGTGTGAATATACCAGCGGCTTCGCATCATTGAGATGAAATTTCTTTTTCTCATCCATATACTGTGGATCAGCATGAACTGCAAGCACATCTGCCACAAACATGTGATGGGAACCAAGTTCCAGAACCTGCTTCACTCTGCACTCAATACTTACCGGAGATTCTGCGATCATCGGCACATTGACAAAATCTGCCTTCTCTTTTGTAAGTTTCATTTCTTTGAATTTGTCAACGTCACGTCCAGAACGCACACCACAATAGTCAGTCGCATATGCCAGCTTTTCTGTTGTCAGATTTATTACAAACTCTCCGGTCTTTTTGATCATATCGTAAGAAAAACGGGATGGTCTTACGGAGATGGAGACCATCGGCGGATTGGTGCAGACAGTTCCTGACCACGCCACTGTAATAATGTTGTCATTTCCCTCTCCGTCCGAAACGCTTACCATTACTGCCGGGAGCGGATACAGCATGTTTCCTGCTTTCCAGGTTTCTTTTGCCATTCTTTGATATCCTTAGCTATTTTATTTTTTAATTTTTCTGCTGCCTATCAGCTGTAATCATTCTGTCCTGCCTGAGTAGCTTCCATAAGTGCCGGAATCAGCTGTTTCTTACGTGAAACCACACCTTTCAGATCAAATACCCCATCTTTCGGCTCCATATGGAACGCAATGCGGGCCATTTCTTCACTTCCCTCACCATAGTAAAGAAGTTCTGTAGACTCCTCAATAATATTGGTAAGCATAAAGAATACACGGGTAACACCGTGACGGCCACACTCGCTGACCATAAACGGAACCAGACGCTCTTTGATTTCTACCAGCTCATCGCTGTCCATAGAACTGATCTGTCCAACACCAAAGTTGACATCATCCTCAGCAATAAATTTCTTGTAATCCTGATAGAAGATTTCTTCCGGTGATTTATCTTTCAGATTACTTCCTGCCTTAAACATCTCTCTGGCAAACTGCTCAATATTAATTCCTGCAATCAGCGCCAGTGCACCTGCTGCCATTTTGTCTGATAAAGTACAAGTCGGTGAACGGAACATTAATGTATCTGAAATGATCGCAGCGCAGAGAAGTCCCGCAATGTTCGGGGAAATCTCAAGCTTCTGCTCACCGTACATTTCATACAGGATTGTTGCAGTACATCCAACCGGCTGATTTCTGAAAGAAATCGGAGCCATGGTTTCCAGAGAACCAAGTTTATGATGGTCAATAATCTCCACAATCTCTGCCTTGTCGATATTATCTACTGCCTGGTCTTTTTCATTGTGGTCCACAAGAGCAACTTTCTTCTTATGCATATCGAGGAAATTTCTTCGGGAAATTGTTCCGATACATTTTCCCTTTTTATTAATTACAGGGAATGCACGATGACGGTGTTTGATCATCTCATTCTGGATATCATCTGTGAAATCCTCTGTGCTGAAAGTAACAAGATTCTCTGTTTTCATAATATATCTGACAGGAATACTCTGGTTGATCAGACGAGCGATCGTAAAGGTATCGTACGGAGACATAATGATAGCGATTTCTTTTTCATGAGCAAGCTTGATAACTTTCTCACTTACTTCAATTCCCATACCAACAATAATACAGCTTACATTTTGTGAGATTGCCTGAAGATGATCCTCTTCTCTGTCTCCCATGATGATCAGATCATCTTCTTCAATATAGGCTTTGAGCATTTCCGGATTTGCAGTTCCTACCAGAACCTTACCCTTTGTGAAATATCCATGCTCATTTCCTTCGATCACTGTACCTGCAATAGTTTCAGCAATTCTTTTATACTGTGTTTTTGCTCTGGAAAGAAGGTAGCTGTCTGTTGTATCCATGTAAGTTTTGGCAATATCTCCGATTGTGATCAGACCCTCAAGCTGTCCTTCTTTATCCCTGATCGGCAGAGAAACAATACTCTTCTCCATCATCAGATCCCATGCATTCTTCAGTGATATACTCTTGTCTGCCTCCGGACTCATACGGATATCCATATCCTTTACCTGTGTTCCGATATTTGACAAATATCCCGGTGGCTGCATACCGAAACGATTTAATACATATTCGGTTTCTTCGTTGATCTGACCTGCACGCTTAGCAACATACTTTACTTTCTGAGAAGTTCTGTTCTTAATGTCCGCATAAGCAATTGCAGAACAGATAGAATCCGTGTCAGGATTCTTGTGACCGATTACAAATATTTTTTCCTGATTTTTCATACAGAATTTAACCTCAATCTATTAGTCTAATTTTATGTTTGCAAAAAGTGATCCAAGAGAAGTAGATGCCTCTTCTTTGGAATCCGGAAGTTCGAAAACTTCTTCCTCAATCTCTTTAGCCATCATATCTGTTGCTTCTTTAATGCTCAGGCTTAATTTTCCATCTTTGACTGCCGTTACTTTGACTTTAACCTTATCGCCCACTGCCAGAACTTCAGATGGCTTCTTGATCCTCTTCTCGCAAATCTGAGAAATATGAACCAGTCCTGATAAACCATTTCCAAGATCTACAAAAGCACCATATGGCTGCAGACTCTCAACTACGCCTTCTATTACAAGACCTACCTGCACATTGGAAATTTTTGTTTTTCTTTCCTCTTCCGCTTTCTCTCTTAATATTTCCTTTGCAGAGAGAATTAATCTGCCTTTTTCTTTATCAATGTCAAAAACCTGAACCTGAACAGGTTTATTCAGATATTCATTTGTATCTTCTACATAATTTAAAGCCAGCTTGGATGCCGGGATAAATCCGCGCACGCCTTCTACATAAGCGATCACGCCGCCATTCACGATTCCCTTTACCACAACATCAAGAACTTCTCCTGACTCTTTTAATTCTTTCAGCTTGTCCCATGCAAGTACATCTGCAGCCTCTACTCTGGACAGAAGAATGTTTCCGTTTCCATCATCTTTTTTCACAACAGTCGCAGATACTTCATCTCCTGCATGTACTTCTTCCTTTAATGAAAATCCCGGTTCTCTGCTGTAGTCCTCTGCCGGGATGATTCCCTCTGCATAATATTTAAGGTCAATCACAACCTCTTTCTCATCTACACTGATCACAGTTCCTGTAAGAATATCGCCTTCTTCAATCTTCTTAAAAGAAGCTTCCAGCTCTTTTTCATAATCTTTCATTGATTCTGCCATTATCTGATCTCCTTTGCCTGGAATAATTATATAATGTCAACTTTTTGCCAACATTATAGCACAATAAATATCAGAATGGAAATCTGAATTTACTTATGATTCTTACACAAATCAGTACTTATATGGTATAATAATTTTATTGTTCATCAAAAAAAACAAATGGAATAATACTATGCTTCTTCATGACATAGATGAAAGCATTCTGGTGATATGTCAAGAGAAATTTAAAATAGTTTTTGATATGTTTTTCCTAAAAAAGGGCGCACTTCACCGTCGCTCATTAATCATCTTTTTGAAAAATGAGCG
>NZ_JBQHWS010000060.1:0-22230 GCF_052063845.1 Blautia sp. HCP3S3_D9 | reverse complement strand
CAATGAAAAATACTAACCGATGGAACGCCGTGTGCGGTGAAAGTCGCATGCACGGTGTGGAGTGGGGGAAAAGCCCGAGATGATATCAGAGGCTTACCTATCACTATAAAACAGTGATTTTATCCTGATGCTGAATCAAGCTGCAGGCGACAGGCAGATTCTGGCGAAACAGTTGAACATTTCACCGTATCAGTTATCCTATGTAACGAATTCCGGGGAAGGCGAAGGTCTCCTTTTCTATGGAAATATCATCATTCCATTCAAGGATAAGTTCGATAAGAGTCTGAAACTGTATTCCTTGATGACAACAAAACCGGAGGAAGTCGAGGAACGAAAGAAACTGGAGGCGGAAAACAAATGAGAAAATGGATATCGAGGATTCTGTTTGTAGTTTCCATTATCCTTCTCTCCATCAGCCTCTATTTTCTGATGGGAATGTATCTGGAAGATCGAAAAAGCGAAACAGGATTCGACTCTATTCGACAAATCCATGAAGAACAGGAAACCAATGATAAAAAAGATGATGCTGAGGGAGACAGTAATCCTTCTGCTATTGTTGATTCTGGCCTTCTGGCTTTACATGAAAAGAATCCGGACTGCATTGGATGGATAAAGATTGAAGGGACAGCAATCAATTATCCGGTCATGTATCATCCGGAAGAAAAGAATTACTATCTTCGAAGAAATTTCGAGAAAGAATACGATGTGAGCGGGACACCATTTCTCTCAGAACTTTGTGATCCGGAAGATGCAGATAACCTGATTATCTATGGTCATCATATGAGTTTAGGAAAAATGTTTGCAGCTTTGGATCGTTATAAGTCAGAAGAATTCTATCAGGAACATCCGATCATCCAGTACAGCACACTTCATGGGAAGGAACAGTATCAGATCATAGCAGCCTTTGCTGTTCCGGTGTATACCGGGCATGATTTTGAATACTACTCTTTTACCAAGGCAGAAAATGCTGAGGATTATATGAGTTTTGTTGAAGAATGCAAGAAACGGTCATATTATGACACTGGTTATACAGCACAGTATGGAGACAAGCTGATCACACTGTCAACCTGTGAGTATTCGCATAAAAACGGGCGGATGGTTGTGATTGGTAAACAAATTGAGAATGAAAGAAGGTGAATGATTGGCAGGAAAGGAATATACAGCGAAAGACAAGATCTTTTCTAAAATGACAAGAGAAGGTCTGACAGAAGAAACACTCCGGGATGGTTCTGTGAAGAAAATCAGCCAGAAAAGCCGGGATGAACCTGAGCTTGACAGTACGGAGCAGGATGAGAAAAATGCGGCTCCCGGCAAAAGGCTATCGGACAGTTTCGGAAGAACTGATAACCGACGCATGAGAAGGTATGTGCAGGAATTAAGAATGTCTTCGGATATTGCATCTGAAGAAAGACCTGCAAGAACTTTTTCAAAAGCAAGCAGTGAAAGAATCATAGAAAAAAAGGACAGCCGATACCAGGGAAAGCTTCATTCTCAGGAACAGATTCCGGAAGTATCCGGTATCTCGGATCAGAAAGATCAAGTAAAGAAGAAACGTGCTCGAAAGAGACTGACAGAAGAACAGGAAAAATCGGGTAGGCTTTCTTTTGGTGATGAAGGATCCGGCATGATCCACGGAGCCGGAACAGGAATGGGTCGAAAGGTAGCAGCCGGTGCTGCACTATATGCCAGAAATCAGATAACAGAGGATGGAGATGATAATGCTGCTGTAGATGGTTCCGGTGCAGTGATTGCAGCTGCTGATGAAGCAGCACACAGTCTGCGCAGAGCACAGTTAAGAAGCCAGAGAAGTGATGTGAAAGCACACAGAAAAGGGATGAATCTGGATGCTCCGGAGGCTTCCAGATTGAAGTTTGATGCTGCGAAGGAAGCAGCAGACCGAACTGCCAGGGATTCAGTGCAAAATGCAGAAAAGAAGCGTTTTCTAAACCGCTTCTTCCAGAGAAAAAAATATAAAGATGCCTACCGGGCTGCCAGAGCTGGAAAAACAGCAGGAAGTCTCGGGGGAGCAACAACGATTGCCGGTGTCGAGAACATGACGGTAAAAGCCAAGATTGCTTTAAAAGAAATCGTAAGGCGAAACCGTACCATGTTTCTTGGCATCGGTATTTTTTCGCTCATTTTTATGCTGATTGCAGTCTCTCTGGGAAGCTGTAGTGCTTCGATTCAGGGTGGAGCTTCCGTGATCGGTATGACAACCTATCCCAGTACCGATGCGGATATCTATGCTGCAGAAAATGCTTATGCTGCTATGGAAGAAGCGTTGAACCGTCAGATTAACAACATGGAATCCACTTATCCGGATTACGATTCCTATCAGTACAATGTCAGCGAAATCGGGCATAATCCGTATCATCTGACTTCATACCTGACCGCAAAGTATGGTGGGTATACCTATGACGATGTAAAGGATGAATTACAGGATCTGTTTCAGGCACAGTATCATCTGTCAACCCATGGAAGGACGGAAACTGTCACAGAAACGAGAACAGTACGTGTGGGAGAATCCCTGGGAAATGTGGTAACCAGCGGATATTGTAACTGCTCCATTTGTTGTGGAAGATGGTCCGGCGGACCAACAGCCAGCGGTGCATACCCGACAGCCAATCATACGATTGCGGTAGACGCAAATAATCCGATTGTGCCTATGGGAACGAAAGTGATCATGAATGGTGTGGAATATACCGTTGAGGATACAGGGAATGTTGCCATGTATGGGGTTGCTTTTGACGTGTATTATGACAGCCATTCCGCAGCCAGTGCCCACGGTCATCAGACATGGGAAGCATTTCTGGCAGATGATAATGGCAGCCGGGAGGTGGAGGTTACTACCACTACTACTCAGAGAGTCCTCTATGTCACTCTCACGAATACAAATTTTGACGCAGTGGCAAGGGCAAATCTGACAGAGGAACAGGAAATTCTGTATGATGCATTGAATACCACACTGGGCAACCGGGATTATTTGTGGGATGTAAAGCGAATCACCGGAGCCGGAGGCGGTATGAGTTATGAGATCCCGCCGGAAGCACTGTCAGATGAACGGTTTGCAAGAATGATCCGGGAAGCAGAAAAATATCTGGGATATCCCTATGTATGGGGAGGATCTTCACCGAGCACCAGTTTTGACTGTTCCGGGTTTGTATCCTGGGTAGTCAATAATTGTGGAAATGGATGGAATTATGGACGTCGGACAGCAGATGGGCTTCGCGGCCTTTGTACTTATGTTCCACCGTCACAGGCAAAGCCGGGAGATCTGATCTTTTTCCAGGGAACCTATAATACCAGCGGTGCCAGCCATGTGGGAATTTACGTTGGTGATGGAATGATGATTCACTGCGGGGATCCGATCCAATATGCCAATATCAATACATCCTACTGGCAGCAGCATTTTATGTGCTTTGGAAGACTGCCTTAAAAATAAAAAAGAAGGAAGGTGAAAATTTGAATCGGAAAATCAAAAAGTATCTGGATGAGATTGAAAAGACCGAAAAAAAGATCGCTGATCTGGAAATGTACCTGAAAGGTGTCCGGTCAGCTCTGAAAGAGGAAGAAAATAACGAAATGATCAAAAGTATCCGTGGAATGAAATTAAAAGGGCAGGAATTATTTGACCTGCTAAACGGAATCCAGGATGGAACGATATCATTTGTAGCGAGCGGGGAGTCAGAAGAAGAATCTGGCTCCTTTGTTGTTCAGGAAGAAAAAAGAGAAAGTGAGGAAAATGAATATGGTGAAATGGAAGAAACTGAATAAAAAACTGGTGATGCTTTTGACAGCAGCAATGATGCTTTTTGGAAGTCAGGCTACTGCGTTTGCCTATGTGGATCAGGGTACAGAAGCTGCTCAGGAGGAATCAACAACAGAAACGGAGGAACCGGTGGTTGAGGATACTCATACCGAGGAAAATGACGATCCGTTCTCTGTTCCTGGTAACGGAGAGGTAAGGGATGACATTACCGATGATTCCAGTAAGGAATTCTTGACGATTAAAACAAAGAATAACAATACGTTTTATATCGTAATCGACCGGGCAGCTACTACGAACAACGTGTACATGCTGTCTCAGATTGATGAAAATGACCTGAAAGAATTTCTGGATGAGGATCAGCAGCAGACTTTAGAGACTGCCCCTTCTGTAGTCCTGGAGGATGAGCATACAGACGATACGGAAAGCAGCATGGCTGTTGAAGAAGAAACACAGGCAGATAAACCGGATAAAACAGCAACAAATTCTGGTCTGTTTGTGATCCTTCTTCTGGCTGTAGCGGGTATTGCAGGATATTACTACTTCAAGATCTACAAACCGAAGCAGGAAGATGATGATTCTGAAAACGAAGGTCTGGAAATGGATGACGGTCTGGAGACCATCAATGAGGATGAGGAATCAGACAATTCGGAAGAGAAAGTCGAATCACAGGAATAAATCCAAAAAGATGGGAGCTGATGTTGTATAAGGGCAACGCAGCTCCCATATAAGTGAAAGGAGTTGTAAGAATATGTATTTAGTGATTACAGAAAAACCAAGCGTAGCCAGATCCATTGCGGATGTAATTGGCGCACAGAAACGTGATGAAGGATATCTGGAGGGAAAGGATTGTATCGTCAGCTGGTGTCTCGGGCATCTTGCTGAATATGTGGCTCCGGATGCTTATGACGAGAAATTCAGCAGATGGAACTATGAGGATCTGCCCATTATTCCGCAGGAGTGGAAACTGGCAGTGTCAAAGGACAAGAAGGATCAGTTCTATGTGTTAAAGAAGCTGCTGAACCGTCCGGATATCGACTATGTAGTAAATGCCTGTGATGCAGGGCGGGAAGGAGAATTGATCTTCAAGAGAGTCTATGATCTTTCTCAGAGCAGAAAACCGGTAAAAAGACTGTGGATCAGTTCTATGGAAGATGAAGCCATCCGTGAGGGATTTTCTCAAATGAAAGAGGCGTCTGCATATGGAAACCTTGCCGATGCTGCTGTGTGCAGAGCCCAGGCAGACTGGCTGGTAGGAATGAACGCAACCAGAGCTTACACCAGTAAATATTATAAGAAGCTGACTGTGGGGCGTGTCCAGACACCGACGCTTGCCATGCTGGTAGACAGGGACAGAGCTGTTTCCTCATTCCAAAAGGAAAAGTATTTCAATGTGGAACTGGATCTGGATGGTCTGCAGGTGGAAAAACAGAAAATCTTCGATGAAAAAGAGGCTGAAAATCTGAAATCCATGTGCCAGGGAAGTGATGCTGTGGTGGAAGAAATTCATTCCACAGATAAGACAGTAAAGCCACCGAAGCTCTATGATCTGACTACCCTGCAGAGGGAAGCCAACCGGCATTATGGGATGACTGCACAGCAGACTTTAAATGCGGCACAGTCTTTGTACGAGCAGAAATTGATCACTTATCCGAGGACGGACAGCCAGTATCTGACAGAGGATATGGAAGTAACAGCCAGAAATGTGATCCATAAGATCCATGAAAAGTATCAGCTGACAGGACCCTTTGACCAGCCGGAGAAACCAAATGTCAAGCTTGTCCTGAATAACAAGAAGGTGTCCGATCATCATGCCATTATCCCAACGGTGGAATTAACAGATTGTGATCTGTCACAGTTAAAGGATTGGGAACAGAAGATATTGTTCCTCATCTGTGTCCGTATGGTAGAAGCAACAGAAAAGGATCATATTTTCACAGAAACCGATATCACCGTGAAATGCCAGAACGAGCTGTTTTCCGCAAAAAAGAAAGTTGTAAAGCAGACGGGATGGAAGCTTTATGAAGAGTGTTTCAAGAACAAAGATGGGCTGGCTATGGAAAATCCGGAAAATGTAGAGACAGACCGGTTTTCTAATTTGACTCCCGGACAGATCTTTTACAATGTGGCAGCTGATAAATCGGAGCATCTCACTTCCCCACCGAAACAGTACAGCGAAGATACTCTGCTTGCAGCTATGGAGACAGCCGGGAATAAGGAATTCGATGAGGATACAGAGAAAAAGGGGCTGGGAACTCCGGCAACCAGAGCGGGAATCATTGAAAAACTGGTACATTCCCAGTATGCCGTCCGTAAGGGAAAACAGATCATTCCTACAGAAGATGGAAAGGTTCTGATTGAGATCCTGCCCGACTTTCTGAAATCAGCCAGCATGACAGCGGAATGGGAAAATCAGCTTCTGGATATGGAGAAAGGTAAGATCACTCCGGATACCTTTATGACAGGGATCAAAAATATGATCACCATGATGCTGAATGGATGTGACACGATCCCGGAGGAAGAAACCAGAAGATTCCAGACAAGGGAAAGCATCGGAACTTGTCCGGTATGCGGAAGTCTGGTCTATGAAGGGAAAAAGAACTTCTACTGCAGTAACAGGGAATGTCGTTTTGCCCTCTGGAAAGAAACAAAATATCTGGAGCGGATGCAGAAAACCATTGATAAATACATGGCTGCTGAGCTTTTAAAAAGTGGAAAAGTCCGGGTAAAGGATCTGTATTCTGCCAAGAAAAATATGTATTTTGAAGCGGATTTAATCATGGATGCCAGTGAAGATCGTGTGAATTTTTCTCTGGATTTTCCGAGTAAAAAGCCTTCTGGAAAAGGCAAGAAGAAATAGAAAAATGAAATAGGAAAGGATGAAGAATATGGAATTTGAAAAATTTGTAGAAACTGTAAAAGAAACAATCAAAGACTATCTTCCGGATGAATATAAAAATGCCAGTGTTGATGTTTATCCCCATGAAAAGCTGAATGAAAGCTATCTGGGGATGACGGTAAGAACGGAGAGCCAGGTGTCTTCCCCGACACTGAACCTGAACATGTTCTATGAACAGATGCAGGATGTTCAGATGGAGATGGAAGATATTATGGAACGGATGGCTGAGGTTGTGCAGATCACACCTATGGACATTGACATGGGTATTTTGACCGATTATGAAAAAGCAAAAGAGAATCTGTTTATCCGGGTATCTGATGCGGACAGGAATCAGGAAATGCTGTCAAAAGTTCCCCATACACGTGTAGAGAATCTGGCGATTACCTATCATATCTTTGCTAATTCCGGAGCAGATGGCATTGCTTCTGCGATTGTAAACAACGAAATGATGAAACTTTTTGGTGTTTCAAAGGACCAGCTTCATCAGGATGCTCTGGAAAACAGTCCGAAGGTGTTTCCGGTCAAGATAGAATCTATGGATAAAATGATGGAAAACATGATGAGAAATGATATGCGGGCTGCCGGTATAAAAGAAGAAGATATTGACCAGATGCTGGAAGAAATGTATCAGAATATGGCTGTTCCGCTCACCATTGTTACGAATGAGCAGATGCTCGATGGTGCTGCAGTTCTCTTCTATCCCGGCCAGATGGATCAGATTGGAGAAGCATTAAAGGGAGATTACTATATTCTTCCCTCTTCCACCCATGAAATGCTGGTTCTTCCGGATAATGGAGAGATGACCTCCCGTGAATTAAAACACATGGTAATGGAAGTGAATAACAGTGAAGTCCGTCCTGAAGAAAAGCTGGCGGATGAAGTGTATCACTATGATACTAAGGACAGGATTTTTGAAAAAGCATCTGCTTTTGAAGATCGTCAGAAAGCGAAAGGAAAGGAACAAACAATGCCCGATAAGAAAGATGCAAATATGTCTCAGCCGGTACATAAACCGAAGCATAAAGCAAATGATATGTCACTTTAAAAATATGTGTATGAGAAGCCCCGCCGGAATCAAAACCAGCGGGGCTTTGGAAAGGAGTTCGAATGAACAGAGAGAATAATTTTGAAGAAATCCAGCCTATTCCATCAGCTACTATCCCACTTCCGGTTGCCGGAAAGGATATGAACAGCATCCTGAAATCTTTGGAGACTGGCGTGGAGAATATCTTTACCGGTGATAAATATGCCCAGTATCTGCAGACCATGTCTAAGTTTCACAGATATTCATTTAATAATACACTCTTGATTGCGATGCAGAGACCGGATGCAACACTTGTTACTGGATACCGAAACTGGCAGTCAATGGGTAAACAGGTAAAAAAAGGGGAAAAAGGAATCACAATCCTCGCTCCTGCCCCGATCAAGAGAAAAAGGGAACAGGAAATTCTAGATCAGAACCGTAAGCCTCTTCTGGATGCAGATGGGAAGCCCAGAACAGAGGAAGTCGAAGTGGTCATTCCGCGGTTTAAACCAACCACAGTATTTGATATCAGCCAGACAGATGGTGAGCCTATAGAGACCCTTGCTCCTGAAGAACTGACGGAGGCGGTTGCGGATTATGATTTATTCATGGAAGCAATCACAGCGGTCTCCCCGGTTCCGATCCGATTTGATGAGATTGCAGGAGAAGCCAAAGGATATTATCATTCCGGAGATAAAGAGATTGTGATCCAAAAAGGGATGAGTGAAAGCCAGACAATCAAAACAGCGATTCATGAAACCGGACATGCCCGGCTCCACGACAAAGACATCATGGAGAAACAGGGAATAGAAAAGGATCGGCTGACAAAAGAGGTTGAGGCAGAATCTGTTGCTTATTGTGTCTGCTCTGCTTTTGGTGTAGATACTTCTGAATACAGTTTTCCGTATATTGCCGGATGGAGCAGCAATCGTGACATGAAAGAGTTAAAAGCATCCATGGACATAATCCGAAAGACTGCAGGAGAAATGATTGATGAATTATCCGACAACTTGCAGGAACTGTTTGCAGAGAAAAAGCAGCTTCTTGAATCAGAACAGAAACAGAAATTGATACCGGCTATGGAAGCTGCCGGATATCATTTTGATGAGTTAGAAAGTACAGATGGCAATCTTCGTTTCCTTCCGGATGGTACACATGAAATCGGTGGTGTAATGATTTCAGATTCATGGAATGATGTAAAAGAATGGCTGGAAGGTGTTGTCCTGGAAGATCCAGACACTGCGGAAAGAGTGGCACGGGTAATGCACCCGGAACGATATGAAAAAACTTCCGAAGAGTTGATGTTTGCGGGAGAAGAAAGATATGCCCTTTATCAGCTGAATACGGAATCGAAAGACGTTCCTTATGAGTTTATGGGCATGGATTTTGTAAAAGATCATGGGATGGAAGTAACTGCAGCGGATTATAAATGTGTATATTCCGGAATCCTGCATGATTCGGTTTCATTGGATGAGTTATACAGTATTTTTAATCAGAATCATCCGGCTGACTTCAAGGGTCACTCGATGTCTGTCAGTGATGTGGTGATTGTGAACCGGGATGGAGATATGAAAGCTTATTATGTGGACAGTTTCGGTTTTGCAGATCTGCCGGACTTTGTGAGACAGAGACAGGAAATGCTAGGAATTGAAAGTCCGGAGTCTCATCTGAACATGGGAGAAAAAAGCTCCTGTATTAGTTTCTACGTTGCAGAATGTTCCGAGTTTCCGGTTCTTGGGGAATTTCATCAGGATCTGACACTGGAACAGGCATTTGAACTCTTTGACAAGATACCGGGAAGCCGAATGAATGGAATAAAGAGTATTGGATTTAATTTGCAGGATGGCAGTGATTATGAAGGAATGTTTGATCTGTATGTGGGCAGAACCCTACAGAAAGATATCATCAACTCCATCCCAGGATACCGTGATAACAAACTGGTGCAGAAAGCTATTTCCGATGCGGAAAAAATCATTGAGAAAAGGCAGGCAGAAAGGGAAAAACCAGAAATCAAAAAGCCCGAAGAACTACAGAAAGAAAAGAAAACAAGATCACAGCACAGAAGGGAGGCGATGAGTTTATGAAGCCAGTGAAATTCGAAGAAAATGAATTGATGGTAATGGCGATTTTTGCAGAAAAAACCAGACAGGATACAGTAATGACATTGAAGGAAGCACTGGAAGTTCTGGAAGAAACCAAAGAAGATGTATCCGATGAAGAAATGATTGAAATTGTATCTTCGCTGATCGAGAAACTGCAACAGATTGAAGACAAGTATTACTACACACTAGATCTGGATTCATATCTCTTGGCATCGGAGGATGATGAGTATGAAGATTAATCAATTTGCCCTTTATCGTGTCAATAAGATGACTGCCGGACGGAAACTATGGCATCTGTCCTACAACGAGGTTCGGGAAAAGAATTTTGCTGTTCGTGTGGAATTTTACCAGCATATGATGGTCGGCGAAATGAAGCCGGATGAGACCGCTAATGATATCTGGAAGCGGCTCCGGAATAAAATAGATGTCAGTGATGTGCTGGTGCTTAATCATGAAGGAGAAATCTCATGCTTTTATCTGAGTGATGATCATCCCAGAAGAATCAGCGGATTCATCAGTATGGGTACAACAGGAAGCGTTCTGTCTGTGGATACCAAAGATTATAAGATCGATGGTTATTCCGGAAACTGGAGGGTAACAGACTATA
Organism: Blautia sp. HCP3S3_D9; assembly: GCF_052063845.1. NCBI lineage: Bacteria > Bacillati > Bacillota > Clostridia > Lachnospirales > Lachnospiraceae > Blautia > Blautia sp. HCP3S3_D9. Next base: position 11,832 of record NZ_JBQHWS010000060.1, on the reverse strand, counting down.
TCATTATTGATGGAAAACAGTTTTATCTGTTGGAACATCAGGAATTCCGGGAACAGGCTGCGAGGATTATTCTCGACAGTTACGGGAAATATGTAGCAGAAACCGGAATCAGGGGATTTGATGAAACTGCCAAGCAGAAAATCCGTGAATACATTTATCCTGAGGATAAGTATCCAGAAAGAATGAAACAGCTACAGATAAAGATGGAACATTATCAGAAATATTTTCAGAATGGGATGTATGAACGAAGCCATGAATCCGGTACAGAAGCCAATTATGATATGGTGGATGGACAGGTGAATAACCAGAAGAAAGGTGCAGAGCAAATACAGCATCCAGCAGGAAAACGTCCGAAGAAAAGGACTTCTGTGATAAAGAAACTTCATGAGAAACAAATTGCCATTGCAAAAAGATCCGGAAAGCCGGTGCCGAGGTATCTGGAACAGCAGATGGCACAGGAACGGAGCAGGAAATAGGAACAAGATATGAAGTATACATTGCCTTTACTCCCGAATAAGTAAATTAAAGGTCTGGGGAGATTATTTCTCTCTGGATCTTTTTTGTGCTCCAAAATAACGTTATAAAGTGTTAAATAGGTTACTCTTCTATTATTGAGACACGACATTTTAGTTGTGCTCTTTCCAAAATGTTTACGAAAAATAAAAAATTATGTATATGATATAATGCATTTGGTTGATAAAGTTCGCTGTTCGGATTATAATTTAATATAATGTATTTTTGTATAAAATGATGTTAGGAGGCCGTATGGAATATTTATCAACAACTCAGATTGCTCAAAAATGGGGTATATCATCAAGAAGAATACAAAAGATGTGTACAGAGAAAAAAATTCCAGGAGCAATGCGTATCGGAAACTATTGGGCGGTGCCTGCAGATGCAGAAAGACCTAAAGACGGTAGGATAAAAAGCGGACGGTATATTAAGTTAAAAAAGAAACAATAACTATTATTTATTAACCAGTAGGGGTTTCATTTATATGGATAAAGCATTTGACTCTGTGTTTCAGCGAGAAGTTGATGCGTTGGAACTTTCAAAATCTATAGAACCATTGTATGGTACACAGTTTAGATATCAATGTTTATGTTGTGGAGAAGAAGTATTCCTTGCTGCGGCTGAAAGTAGCGAGAAATCGCCTCACTTTCGTCATAGAAGAGGAAATAATGATATTGAATGTGAGCGCTATCTTGGACAGCCGGGTGCATTAGAACGCTATGTGTCTATAAGAAAACATACTATGGACAGTATTGGCTTTTGCTTCAATATAGACCACATGACTTTTGAGATTTCGCTGACGCTTTCAGATAAAGATATCAGCAACTATGCAGAAAATGGCGGGCAATTCTCTTTACATACAAAATATAATGCGCCGGCATTTTTTAGTATGCCGATTAACAGAGGAAACCTTATACCTGATACCGGAAATTATTACACAATTTCAGAATATTCCAACGATTATTACGTTTCATTTAATGCTGAAAGTACAAAAACATTATGTGAGAATGTACTGAAACGAAACAGTAAGTTGAATATTTACAGGATAAGTCAGTCCAGTAACCATTACAAACGAATCGTATCCGACATCTTGTATACAAATTATTGTTATTTAGCAATTTCTGAAAACGAGGATAACATTAAAGAATTAATTGCTCTGCAGAGCACAGAGATAGATGGTGAACCTTTTAAATTTTTCACACAAGGCAGACAGTTCTTCGCTGTACGGTTTGTCATTTATTCTGCCGATTATTCTGCGAAAATCTATTTTCAGAAACATGAATTTCGGGTGGAGAAATCGGAGTCTATGGATATTCTATGGCCTCCTGTATTTACGAGAGACGAGGATGTCATTACTGAATCAGATAATGTTTTTATATTACCAAGTTTTGAATTGATTCCTCACGGAAATATTGATGCCAACGGGATGGATGTTAAAAAAGTATGTTCTGATGTATATGAACTCACTTTTAATGAAAGAGTAACTATTTGCGAAAAGAATATTCAGTGTAGGATCGTGAAGGATGAGAAAACGATTTTGGGTTCAACTTACGAAGAACCTGAGATCATTCACGCTGATAAATACATTGTTCCGGATACATATGACTATTTTATATTTGATAAGAATGGATGTGATCATCTGGTTGCTGGAGCGAAGGCATACCTTTCTGAAACAGATCACATTCTCGGATATAAAAACGGACATGTTCGTGTTATTGTATTGGCAACTTCAAAAAAAACAACTGATAAAAAGAAATTGATAAACGATATTATAAAATATCATCCTCAGTCAGAACCGTTTGAACCAGATGATTTCATGGAGATTGTTGCGGATGAAGCAATTTTACTATATTTGGAAAACTGTTATAGGAGCGGACAGATCAATACGGTCATCAAGAAGTACATTAAGGAGGGTCTGATTTGAATTATTTAATAGATCTTACAGAAGAAGATATAAGATATGTGTGTTCTGCTATCCCATATCAGGAGACAACTTCATATTTTAAAAGATATCCAAAGGAATTTGCTAAATTGAGACCCGGTTTTCGTGTGAAATCCCTCACCAAAGAAATGGTGTCTCGTACACTTTATGAATTTCGGACAAGGGATTTTGTTTCATCTTATTTGATCAAACATATTGACAGATGGATTAAAGAAATTGATGAAGAATTAGCAAAAGCCAAAGAAGAAGGCCTTAACCAGGATGCTGCTTACATAAACGTTCTGTCGCATTCGTATTTTGCCGAAAATGTGGCTCTTTTCTTTAAAATAAAGGAAGAAGAAAAATCAGAAGATTATCTTAAAGTATTGAGTTCTGCAGTATCTTTTGAAGCAGGCTACAGAAATAAAGAAAAGGAAGAACTGCATTCAATAAAGAATCAAATAAAAGTACTTTCTGAAAATAAAAAAGAGCTTGAACAGCAGGTCGCTGACGAACAGAAAAAAGCGGAAGAATTTAATAGATGTAAAAAAGAACTGAAAGAAAAACTGGAACAAAGTTCTTGTTTACTGGAAGAAGAACAGGAAAAGTACAAAAAAGCAAGAGAAAGAGCTGAAAAATATGAAGCTGAACTAAAAAAGACAAAAGAAGACGAAATCTGGAAAACATCAGAGATGCAGCAGAAAATCGAAGCCTTGACTAAAAGAATTGACGAACAATCTGTTCTGGCGGAAGAGTATTTAGCGAATCTTTCAGAACTGAAATCTAAACTTGCTTCTGCCGAAGAAGATATTCAGACTTGGAAAAATCAAGTACGAAATCGTGAGAAGCAGATTTTCACTTTCAAAGCAGAAAGAGCTACGTTATTAACAGAGAAAGATGCTGACAAAAAGCAGATTAAAGCTCTTAAAGAAGCTCTTGAGCAGGAGTTAATAAAAGAAAATCAATACAAAGAGCAGTTAGCGTCTGTTCGTACTGAAATGAAAGCTCAAGCCACGGAAGCTGAGATCATGAAAACAACCGATGACCAGGAAGATATCAACATTGCTGTAAAAACTATCTCAAAGAGATATCATGATAGTGAACGATATATGCCAATGTGTCCTGAAAACATGGATGATTTTGACGAATATTTCTGCTATAACCTTGAAAATATCGGTTTTGATCAAAGCGAAGATGGTTCAGTAGACTTCCTTTGTTATCTTGAAAAAGTATTTTTTCAGGGCGTTCCAGTACTGATTAAAAGAGGTCCTGGAATAAATCTTGCTAATTCTCTTTCAAATACGCTTTATGGCGTACCAATTGCGGCACGTTTACTTTTTTCAGAAGGTGCTAATATACAAATCATTGATGAGTTTCTAACTAAAACACCAGACAGAGTTGTGTGTTTGGATGGCTTTGTAGGAAACTGTAATGTAATGGAACTCATTCCGGTACTTGAGCAGCACCGGAACAAAATCATCATACTTACATATATGTTTGACAGAACGCTGACTTTTGTACCAAATGAGATACTATCACATGTTCATTTTATCAACGCAGATGAATTTAGTTCTTTATTAAAAATCAAAGATATTACGGAAAATCCTTCAGAAATAAAGGAAAAGCCATTTGCGTACAAAGGCATTACCAATCCAGACTCTCGTCTGCAGAAGATATTCAGGGATATTGCTTGTGAGTGTGGAGTAGAAGAATCTGCAGCTGTAGCGATGGCAAGCATGATTGAGAATGATAATCACTTGAATGAGATGCTGATGTTTACACTTCTTCCGTATGTAGCAAAGGTTATCGGAAAGAATCCATACAACTGTTCTAAACGCCTTCAGAGATACGCAGGAGAAACTGGACGGTGCTTAAAGAAAGATATAATAATGAGGTGGTTTGGATAATGAACAGATTGATTGAAATTATGGCATCCGATATGGGCATTCGGTCATATATGAATGAAGAGGATGCGTCCTTCGGATTCAGGGTTATCTATTCTGCCTTAGGTCAATGGTGCCTAAAATCGGCACTAAGCGAAAAAGAGCATGAGAAGGGAATCAGCAAAAGTGCCCAAAGTATATTGCTACATAATCTATTAGATAAATACGTAGCCCTTTGTCCGGAAGCAAGACCGTACGTGTTTGTTTCTAAATATATAGATATTGCTGTCTTCATTCGCAATCTCTATGAACAAACCGGATATTTGCTTACCAAGGAAAATAACAGAAATATTTTAAACAACAGCAAAGAGACAGTTCGGTTTTCCGACAAGTTATACCTATATCTAGGGGTTCCAGAGGAAAGTTATACAATTAATGGTCTCGGGATCCATGTAGACAGAAGCAATTTGGAAATATCGCTTAACGAATTTCTTGTTCGCGACAGCCTTACTCCTGATGAATATTTGAATGTTGTTTTTGATGAGTGCGATTTTGATACCAAAGACATCGATTTAGATGATCTTGAATTCTTTAACCCATATTACTATGGCAATGTATCCAGTTCTTGGCACAGACGAATGAAGTCAGATATTACGATGGCACGAAATATTGCTTTAGGACTATATTACAGAGTCATAAGAAAAGAGGACGGAACATATCTCTTTGCAGATGATAACAATACGGATGATCTTGATGCACTTACAGGCGCAGAATTCCGCAGAAAATATATAGCATTAAAAAAGCATTACGACAATCCAATGCAGCTCCTTATATGTCCGATTGATGAGGAATACTCGCATATACGCATTCTTGGTCAGCTCCCCAATAGAGAATATTATTATCTTCTCATGAATGCATGGCCAAAAAACAAATTTACAGATCGGAACAATTTTATTATTCGTAACAAATTAACGGAACAGGTTGCAAAAGTCCTTGGCGCAATTGGATTTACTGCAAGAAATGGTGAATTTTATGGATAGAAACACAAATGGTGTACAACAGTACTATCAAACAATCAGAGATCGATTAGCAAATTATATTAAATCTGATTATCTGGCAAACAGTGAGACGCTTCTTTTGTATGCAGATGATATCTTAGGAGAAATGTGCCCTGAAGAAATTAATATTGCAAAAGAACCTTATATCGAAACATCTTCTTCTTATCGAAAAGTAAATGATGGAATCAGGGATGCAGAAATACCGGACAATGTAAAAGAGGTTCTCCTTAAACTTGTTGAAGCGAAACTTGGTATTTACTCCACGCCTTTTGAGCATCAGGTTAAAGCTCTTGAAGGGGCAATGAACGGAAGAGACTTGTTTGTATCTACAGGTACCGGTTCCGGTAAAACAGAATGTTTTTTATGGCCGATCATTTCCCGGGCTATAGAAGAATCATTAAACAGACCAGATGATTTCAAGCTTCCAGCAGTCAGAACACTCATTATTTATCCGATGAATGCACTTGTATCTGACCAATTGGCAAGATTCAGAAAAATCATGGGTTCTAACATTTTTAAAGAGATTTTTACATCTTCTTCAAATGCAGAACGCATTCCCCATTTTGGAATGTACACCGGTAGAACTCCATATTCAGGAGAATCAAAGAATAAAAAGAATATAGAACTTGCAGAAAAGTACCGTGAGCACTATCTTATTGATGAATCAGCATCAGAAGAAGATCAGAAAAAGCAGATTAGAAGAATTAATGGTTACAAGAGCATCAATAAATATCCTGCCAGAAATGGTGGTGAAGAAGGACTTAGAAAATTTATTGAAAATCTTGAAAACGGTATTCATCAGCCAGGGCCTTTTGATGCTGAATATATCACAAGATTTGAAATGCAGGGGAATACCCCTGATATTCTGATTACAAACTATTCCATGCTCGAATATATGCTGATGCGTCAGATGGAGTCTGGTATCTGGGATGACACAAAAGAGTGGCTCGAAAAATCAGAAGAAAACAGACTTCTTATCGTGCTTGATGAAGCACATATGTACAGAGGGTCTTCAGGTGGGGAAATTGCGCTATTATTAGACCGACTGTTCTCACGTCTTGGACTCTCTCTTGATAAAGTTCAGTTTATTCTTACCACTGCGAGTATGCCTGAAGGGGATGAAGAGGCGATTTCTGACTTCTTTAACGGACTTACTGGGAAAAAGTATTCTGAATGTGTCAAGTTATTTGGTAAGCGTGAAGCTATACGTACAGAATATAAAGTTATGACTGATGCTGCATCGCTTGCGGTAATCGGAACAAGTCAGGTGACTGAAACAGAGATCAGTGATCGAGTAAGAGCTTTTGCTCATAGCGTTTTTCATGTGGATCTTTCCAGTGATATTTCTACGGAAGAAGCCCAAGCATGGCGTTACGATAATCTTCCTGATTATCAAGCTTTTGTACAGCTGCATGAACTTTGCAGAGAAGGAGCAAAATCGTATTCTGTATTAAAAGAAGAATTATTTGGCAATGACGAAAAAGGCGCAGATGCATTTGATGCTTTGCTAGTGATTGTTTCTCTTGCAAAAAAGGATGATGAAATTCTTTTTCCTGTAAGACTTCATATGTTTGTTCGTGGAATTCAAGGACTGTATGCTTGTTCCAATCCACATTGTAGCTGTGATGGGAAAAAGTATTCTGAACAAGAAAAGCTTCCTCTCGGCAAGGTTGTTTCTGTTCCTCGATATAAATGTAAATGTGGAGGAAGAATGTATGAATTGGTAAACCATGTAAAGTGCGGTGCTCTGTATTTTAAGGTGTACGTGCAAAAACTTGAGGGTACTGGATACTGGTATGTGTTTCCGAATAAAGGCCTTCATGGAGGGGCAAATGAGTTGACAGAGATGCTTTTGTATATTTGTCCGGATGACTATGAACTTGAGGGGAAAGACAGACCAGCATATCTTGATCCGATTACGGGTAAACTATACCTTAATTATAATGGGGATGATTCTCTGTTAAAGGTTTTGTATCCGGATTATGATGAAAAAAATGACCGCTTTATGTTTGGAAAGTGTCCAAAATGTAAAAAAAACATGCCGTTAAAGAAGCCAACAGATTTGGCAACAAAGGGGAATATTCCGTTTTACAACCTTACAAAAGCACAGTTTGAACTCCAACCAGCAAGAGATGAGCAATTGATAAATGAAGGTAAAAAAGTACTTCTATTTTCTGATTCGCGACAGAATGCAGCTAAACTTGCCCTTGATCTGTCAAAATCGTCTGATGCAGATGGTTTCCGTCAGGCAATCATGCTTGCATCTAAAAAACTGGCAACAGATGGAAAAGAGCATTCCCTAAAAGAACTTTACAATGCATTCTTAGCTGTATGTGTTGAACAGAAATTGGACTTTTTTACTGGTGAAAGCGCTGGGATTTTCCACGTTCATCGTGAGAAAATAGAAAAGCGACTAAGAAAAGGAAGAGACATAACGAGGGAGAATTTTGAACCGCTGCCATACGATTATTATGAACAGCTTTTGACGTTCTTTACGGAAAGTCCTCGCTCCTTCAAGGATATCGGCCTCGGTTTCCTTGGTCCTATGGATGATGTGCTTGAAGAATGCATCTATGAACTCGAAGAAGATTATGATATTGAAATTGACAAAGAACTTTTACACTCTATTTTGGTTCTTCTTTTTTGGGATGTTATGGATGATAATGCTGCTTTAGGAAATGTTATTGATGATGAAATTAGAAAAAATCTCCCTGGTCGTAGCAAGATACTTAAATTTGGGCTTGGAGCCGATTTTATGACATCGATTGATAAAGAGTTTATCAACATAGTCAAAAATACGACAGGTTTCAGTGATAAAAAAATGGAAGATCTTTTGAAATGTATCAAAAGTAACTTCTTTGGGCCGGGAACTAATCAGCGCTATTATCTAAAACTCGACGCAGTTAAGATCGTCATTACTGACAAAGAATTCAATTGGTACAGATGCGAAAGATGTGGTAAGATCTCTCCATATAAGATTGGTGATACCTGTGGTTCCTGTTTTAAATCTAAAAATCTTCATACGATCACGAATGATGATCTTTCAAGATTTGATTTCTGGAGAAAGCCTGTTATTGATGCAATCGAAGGAGAGGAGCGGATTCACACAATCGATACTGAAGAGCATACAGCACAGTTGTCACATAAGGAAACAACCAGTGATATATTGAGTAGAACAGAAGATTATGAGATTCGTTTTCAGGACATTGATGCTGGAGAATCGGGTGAAAATTCTATAGATGTTTTAAGTTGTACTACAACAATGGAAGTTGGTATTGATATTGGTTCGCTGACTGCTGTAGGATTAAGAAATATTCCTCCGATGAGAGAGAATTATCAGCAGAGAGCAGGTCGTGCCGGTCGAAAGAATTCTGGCATTTCCACTATCGTAACATATGCTTTTGGCGGCGTTCATGACAGTCACTATTTCAGGCACCCTGACGAGATGATCTCTGGTGCGCCAAGAAAACCATGGATTGACAGATCAAATCCGAAAATCGAGCAGCGTCATTTTAATATGAAAGCGTTGAATAGTTTTATGTCAACGGAAAAGATGAAGAGCCTTTATGACAGCATTGAAGAAGTAGGGATTGTTTCTTTTTGTGAAAACTATGTCGACTTATTTATTGAGCACTGCGAAACCCTTGATTTCCCAGTGGATGGAACGATCGAAAAAATCTGCAAAATCCGTGACTTGGTGCTCGCAGAAGGAAAAAGAAATGAATATTTTAACGGCGACAAAGAAACATCTGCATTTGATGTTTTTTATTCAGAAGGGTTTATCCCGTCATATTCGTTCCCTAAGAATGTGGTAAGATTCTGTGTGGAAACAGATTCAGAACGCGGAAGAAGAGCTCCTAAGGACATCAAATATGCACCAGAAAGAGATATTGCTGTTGCAATAAGCGAATATGCTCCGGGCCGTTTTATCACGATTGATAAAAAAATATATAAAAGTGGAGGTTTGTATTCTAATCCAAGACCGAGAGATTACGAACAGAATCAGGCTGAATACTATTTTAACAGCAAGGATTATAAAAAAGACATTATTGTTTGTTCGGAATGCAATTGGTTTGGAGGGGCACAGGAAACATATACAGAATGTCCATACTGCCATGCACGTGTCGAACATCGCACGATGATCAAACCATGGGGTTTTGCTCCTGTAAAGGGCGATCCTGTAAAGTATGAAGATGAAGAAGAAGAAAAAACATACGCTGAAGCACCGTATTATTCTTATGTACCAAAAGAAACTGAAATGAAGACGTATAAAAAGAGTCGTATTCGTTTCGCAAAGTTGGAGGATCATCATGTTCTTACTGTAAATATGGGTAAGAAGAAAAATGGTTTCAACATTTGTAAAAAATGTGGTGGTGCAGAAGTTGCATCACCAATTTCAACGGGGGAATACCATTTTTCTCAACCTTATCACGACCGTTATATCTGCAAGCATGAAGGAACGGTGGCTACCAATATTTATTTGGGATACGAATTTCTTACAGACATGTTTATGATTGATATCAAGTATGATTCTGAAAAATTAGTGTCAAGATATGACAATGAAGAAAGGAGTATTTTAAGAGCTGCTGCTACGACGCTTCATGAAGCAATGAAAAAAGCGGTTTCTCTTTCCTTAGATATTGACTATAATGAAATCAACGGCGGATGGAGAACAAGGTATGAAGATAACGGAGAAGCGCATATTGAAATGTTCTTTTACGACAACCTTACCAGCGGTGCCGGTTATTCTTCTCTGATGGGTGAAGAAGGAGTTCTTGATGATGTAATGATTCGGACAAGAGAGATCCTTTCAGAATGTACATGTTCAAGATCTTGCAAAAATTGCCTTGATAACTTTTATAATCAGCGAAATCATGATTTATTTGACAGGACACTTGCTCTTCAGCTGTTTGATTATGCATTGAAAGGAAAATATCCGGAAGATTATTCTGAAGAAGAACAGAAAGAATTGCTGGTTCCTCTAAAAAAACTGATCAAAGAATCAAAAGGGGAAAACCCTGAAGATATGATAGAATTTGAAGTGATTCCATCATTAAGAAAAAGAATCCGAGATGAAAATAGAAAGCTGTATTTGAACCCATATAACCTTTCAGATTGGATTTATAATGCATTTTTGGAGTATAACGGCAAGGTTAATGAATAGAGACATACACAAAAGCAAAGGAGGTGATGTATATGTATTATTCGCCATTAAGATATCCAGGAGGGAAAGGAAAATTAGCTTCTTTTATGGAGTATATGATTGATCAGCTTGGGCATCAGGGCGGCACATATATTGAACCATTTGCCGGCGGAGCCGGAATTGCAATGGAATTGCTTTTAAGAAATGTTGTAAGCCGAATTGTGATAAACGATTATGACAAAGCGGTATGGTCTTTCTGGAAAGCTATTCTCACAGAGACTGATCGTTTTGTTGAAGAAATCAGAACGGTTCCTCTTACTGTGGATGAATGGCAGAAACAGCACGAAATTCTTGTTACCCAAAACGATAAATATAGCTTTGAATTAGGATTTGCTGCTTTTTATCTGAACCGCACCAACCGTTCCGGCATTATTAAGGGTGGAGTTATTGGGGGACAGGAACAGGCAAAAGATTGGAAAATGGACGTACGTTTCAAGCGAGAAGAACTGGTAACACGTATACAGAGAATTGCTGCTCGGAAAAAAGATATCAAATTGTACAATAAGGACGTAAATAGTTTTATCAAAAATTATGTTCCTCTGTATGAAGAGAATGCACTAATTTATTTTGATCCTCCATATTTTAGAAAAGGACAGCAATTATACATGAATTTCTTTAATTATAAGGATCATGTTCGTATTGAACAAGAAATCCGCGAACATGTAAACTGTGATTGGATAATCACTTATGACTATGAACCGCAAATTGAAGAAATCTATCACAATTATAATCTTCGCCTTTATGATTTAAACTACAGCGTTTCAACTAAACGTAAGGCAAACGAACTGATGATCTTTAAAGATGGAATTATCATTCCATCTGATGAAGAATTGAATTCAAAGAAAATTAATATTCATATTAGACCGCTTAGTTTGGTGAACTAAAGTCTCAGTAACTGAGTACATCATTATCCCAATATGTTTGTTTTTGTTCTTGTTGTATCTAATGGGAAGAAAGGCAGGACAGAGGCAAACTTGGGAGTGGAAAACAACAACTTAGCCCACTATTTGCAAGGTTGTATCAAAGCAAAAATATGAATGAGACCGACAGTTTGTGGCTGCCGGTCTTTTATTTATCATATGTCTTTTGATTCTTCTGGCATACTTCTTTAATAGACCTTTTCTTTCAGGTTTTTCAACGGATGAGCTGAACTTCGGTCGTAAGTGCTTCAAAAGAAGGCGTAGTGCATAACAGAATTTTTTTTGTTATACTCACTACAGATTCATTTGAAGCACTTTTTATTTCGTATTTTAA